>JAPLSF010000031.1 GCA_026398785.1 Pseudomonadota bacterium
CGGACGCCCGGACTCGAAGAAGCTCTCGAAGATCTTGAGTTCCGGGCTGCCGCGCGGCACGACGCGCACGTGGCCGTTCGGCAGGTTGCCGAGAGTGGACACGGAGGGGTCGGTAGCCAGCAGCACCCAGCGCGAGGCGCCGAAATCCTCGCGCAGCGAGGTCTCGAGCGCCGCGACGACACCGGCGGCATCCCGCGCGCGCAGTAACCGGCGTGTAAGGCGATGCAAGCGATCGGAGATCGCGTCGTTCGCACGACCGTTCTCGATCAGTTCGTGCAGCTTCCTTTCGAGCACCGCATGCTTGTCGCGCAGCACCAGCACCTGGCGCTCGACCAGCGAGATGGCGGCGCTGCCGCGCTGGTGCGGCAGCTTGATGCGTGCCAGCACGGCGCCGTGGCGCTCGAAAAAGTCGGGGTGCGCGACGAGGAAGTCCGCAATCTGTTCTTCGGCCAGCTGCGCGGGCGGTTCGGCACCGCGGATCGGTTTGTTCATCTGCAAGACTCCGGCGACTCGGCGCCCGTCACTTCAACCTGGCCTGCGAAGGCCGTTTCGGCCGGACCGGTCAGCCAGATCGGCTCACCCGGGCCGGGCCAGCGGACGATCATTCGTCCGCCAGGAACATCCACGTTAACTTCCTCGGCCAGTGGCCCGTGCCGCCGTCCGACGGCCATCGCAGCGCAGGCACCCGTGCCGCACGCCCGGGTTTCGCCGACGCCCCGTTCGAACACGCGCAGCCGCACGTGGTCGGGCGCGACGATCTCGAGGAAACCCACGTTCACGCGGCGCGGAAAGCGAGGGTGATTTTCCACTGCGGGTCCGACGCTGTCCACGGGAGCTTGCTGTACGTCGCGGACGCGGATCACGGCGTGCGGGTTGCCGATGGACACGGCGCCGATTTCAACCGGGCCGGCTCGCGTGTCGAGGTGATAGATCGCCGTGGCCGCTGGCGCGTCGAAAGGCAGCGAGGCCGGATCGAAGTTCGGCACGCCCATCGCCACGGACACCAGGCCGTCGGGCCGCAGTCGGGCCTGGACAATGCCACCCGGGCTGTCCATCTGCAGCGGGCGGTCGACCTCGCCGCGCCGGCTCGCGACGAGTCGCGCGATGCAGCGCGCACCGTTGCCGCACTGCTCCACCTCGGAGCCGTCGGCGTTGAAGACGCGGTAATAGACGTCCGTGCCAGCGCGTCGCGGTGGCTCGAGCACCAGCGCCTGGTCAAAACCGATGCCGGTCCGCCGGTCGCTGAGACGGCGCAGGTCGTCGGCAGAGGGCAGGTCGGTGGCAGAGCCGACATCGAACACGATGAAATCGTTGCCGAGGCCATGCATCTTCGTGAAGGCAAGCCGCATCCGGGCAGGATACCCGACTCGTGACTCACTCACGCAGCGAAGCGCGGTCGACGTAGATGCAGCGGTCCATCACGACCGTCATGCCCGCGGCGACCGCACGTTCGGCGGCCGTTTCGTTGATCACGCCCTGCTGCAGCCACAACGTGCACAGCCCGAGCCTGAGACACTCGTCCACCAGGGCGTCCACCTGCGCAGGCCGCCGGAATACGTTGACGATATCGATGCGCTCGTCCGGGCGCAGCGCCTGCATGGCGGCTGCCAGCGTCGGATGCGCGGGGATGCCCTGCCACTGCGTCAGCGCGGGGTTCACCGGCAGGATGCGGTAGCCGAAGTCGCGCATCGATGTCGTCACGCCGCAGCTCGGCCGGGCGGGATTGTCGGAAATGCCGACCACGGCGATCGTGCGCGAGGCTCGCAGCAGTTCGCGAATGGCGGCCATGGAGGGGTTACGGAACGTCGTCACGTTGCGGCGGCCCCCTGCGTTTGGCGCATCTCGGCGAAGCTTGCACGCACGCCGGCCTGCAGCGTCGGGTACTGCAGCTGCAGGCCGAGGTCGGCCAGCATGCGGCGATTATCGACCCGGCGCGATTCGAGCAGGAACGACAGCATTCCGGCCGGGATCTGCTCCCGCGCCTCGGCCTTGCTGATGAGCGCGGGCGGCTCGATTCCCGCGGCTGCGGCCGTCAGTTGCAGGTACGCCGTGGTGCTCGCGTAGTCACCGTCGGTCACGTTGAAAACACCCTGCGCCGACTGTTGATCGACGGCGGCCACGATGGCTGCGGCCAGGTCGTCGACATGGATGCGGTTGCCCGGGCCTGCGTCTGCTTCGCGCAGGGCGGGTTCGCGCCGCTGCAACCGCTCGAGCGGCAGGCGGTTCGGTCCATAAATGCCTGGTACGCGGAGGATCACGCAACGCACACCCCGTGCCGTGCACCAGGCCTGTGTCGTGCTTTCGGCCGCAACCCGTCTGCGTGAGCGGTCGTTTGACGGTGCGACCGGCGTGAATTCATCGACGAGCGCACCACCCGCGTCGCCATAGACTCCGGTCGTGCTGATGTAGACGAAGACCGCGGGCGTGGCGCCCTCGATCTGTGCCAGGAACGTTGCCAGCCGCGGGTCCGTCGTGCCGCTGTCGGGCGGGGGTGCCAGGTAGACGACGGCCGCCCGGTCTGCGGCTGCAGCCAGTGCGGGTTGCACGGTGGGGTCAGGGGCGGCATCGAGGTCGGTACGCAGCGTGTGCAGCCCGGCCGACTGCAGGTCGGTCTCGCTCTTGCCCGAGCGCACGAGCGCGAGGAGCGGGCGTCGGGCCGATTCACGGCGCGCCAGCCGCGAACCGACGTAACCGCAACCGATGATCAGGCATGATAGACCGGCATCCATACCGAAAGCATACGCGAAGGGATAGCCAACGCCGTTGCGCCGCGCCGGAGTCCTGCGTCGATGCCTCAAGTGACGATCGTGCCCACGGGCGAAAGCTTCGCCGCCGATCCGGGCGAGCCCGTGCTGACGGCTGCGCTGCGGGCGGGCCTCAACCTGCCGCACAGCTGCAAGGGCGGGCACTGTGCTTCCTGCCGTGCGCGGCTGCTGTCGGGCGAGACGACCTATCCGACGCGCGAGCTTCCCGCCGGGATCACCCCGGATGAGGCAGCCGAACGTTTCGTGCTGTTGTGCCAGGCCCATGCCATCACGGACATCACGATCGAGACGCGCGAGATGCGGCCGGCCCCCGAAGTCGAGGTGAAGAGCCTGCCGAGCCGGATCGATCGCATGGAGCGCCTGGCCGACGACGTCATGGCCGTGTTCCTCAAGCTGCCGGCCGTCGAGGACCTGCATTACCGCGCGGGGCAGTACATCGATTTCATCCTGTCGGGCGGGCGCCGCCGCAGCTTTTCGCTGGCGAGCGCACCGGCCGACGGCAGGATGCTCGAAGTGCACGTGCGTCGCGCATCGTCGAGCGGGTTCACCGGCCAGCTGTTCGACACCATGCGTGCCGGCAACCTGTTGCGCGTCGAGGGCCCGCTCGGGCAGTTCTGGTTCCGTGGCGATTCGCCGCGGCATGCCGTGATGATTGGCGGCGGCACGGGCTATGCGCCGTTGCGCGCCATGCTGCGGCAGTTGCTGGCCGTCGGTGACCGTCGCCCGCTCACGCTTTACTGGGGCGCGCGCACGACGCCGGATCTGTACGAGCACAACTGGCTGTCGAGTGTTGCGGCCGTCCGTCCGGCCTTTGCTTACCGGCCGGTGCTGTCCGAGCCTCAGGCCGAAGAATCGCCGTGGGCGGGCCGCAGCGGGCTTGTGCACGAAGCGGCGCTCGCCGATCTCGGCGCCGACCTCGCGCAGTACGACGTCTACGCGAGCGGCCCGCCTGCGATGGTGGAGGCGATCCGCCACACGTTCGTCGAGCGCGGGCTGCCGCGCGCGCAGCTGTTCTTCGACTCGTTCGATTACGCGCCCGATACGCTCGCGGCGATGCGGAAGACGGACAACAAGTAACGCGAGATCAGGCGCGGTCGCGGACGCGGGGATCGGTTGAGACCGCCGGATGTCGCGCGCGAGCCTACAGGGACGTATTTACGGCGTGCCTTCCGGAACTCTCCGGATTTCCGGGGCCGCTGGTTCGCGCCGAATTGCCGGGCATTGCCGGCATGCGGCTACCGCCGCCGCAAGCGTACGCGCGGTAACGCCGGTCGTCGGCCCACCGAGCGCGCGACGCTGTCGCGCAGCACGGTGCGCGCGCGCTCGCCCTCGCCGAGCTGGTCGAGCAGCTCCGCGTACAGCAGGCTGTTCTCGGCCGACGGCTTGCGGGCGAGCGATGCCTCGAGATAGCTGCGCGCCTTGCCGATGAGTTCTGCCTGCAGCGCGAGACGGGCACAGGCCGCGAGCAGGTCAGGATCATCCGGGGACTTGCGCAACCAGTTCTCGGCGCGGTCCAGCGGAGTCAGCGCATCCGGCAGCACGAGCTCGCCGTAGAGCCGCACCAGCACGGGTTCGCGCCGATCGTCGATTGCATCGCGCAGCAGCTTCTCGGCTGCCACCGCCCCACCTGCGGTGACGAGCGCGCGAGCGTAGGTTGCGATCGCCTGCGGCAGCTTGCGCGTGGCACGCGGCAGGCTGGACCAGGCCTCGTTCGCAGCAGGCAAGTCACGGCGCTCGCCCGCCGACCGGATTTCTTCGAGCTGCACCTGCGCCAGGATTTCGTTGACCTGTGTCTCCGGCAATTCCTTCGCGCTGCGCAAACGCGGACCCAGGGTGCGCAGCTGTTCGCCGCGTCCGAGCTTCTGGCACAGCCGCGCCATGAGCTCGAGCCCGCGCGAATTCAGGTCGCCTGACGCATCGAGCTGTTCGAGGGTCTGCAGAGCAGCGGTGTCCTGTCCGCGTCGCATCTGCATTTCAGCGAGCGTGACGAGCGCCGCCGCCCGTTCAGCGGGAGCGGCTTCCTGCGCCCGCGCAAGCCATTCGTCGCGACGTTCGACGGCGTCCTGCAGGTCGGCGGCGCGGGCCGCGACCAGATAGTTCGCTGCGGCCGAGTCGGCTTCCGGGGCGGCGCGCGAGAGCAGGTCTTCGGCGTTGCGCCAGCGTCCCGCCGCCAGGTCGAGCAAGCCACGCTGCGTGTCGTCGCGTGCGCGGCGCTTGCGGCGTTCCATGCGCAACGTTGCCAGGCGGCGTCGCGCCGTCAGCGATTCGATGATTGCGCGCGCCAGGAAATACAGGCCCACGAGCAGCAGCAGGAACATGGGCACCGTCGTCTCGAACAGCGAACTGCCGACGCTGATTGCGACGTAGCCCGGATCGTCGAGCACGAGGTGCGCGAGGAGGCCGCCACCGACCAGCGCTGACGCCGTGAGTACGCTGCCCTTCATGGCTTCGCGGGCGGGCTCGCGCGGATCACCCGCTGCAGCAGCTGGGCAGCGGTGCCGATCTCGGGCGCCATCGGGTCCACGTCGATCGCAGCGAGTTGCGCGAGCTCGGTGCGGGCCGCGCTCACGGTCTCGTCGCGCGCGTCGAACGAGCGGTCGAGCAATGCCGTCGCCGACTGCAACGCCTGCGCGTAGCCTGGACGATCCTGCTGCATGGCGGCGATCCGCGCCATGAACAGCTGCAGTTCGAACTGCTGGCGGCGCAGCGATTCTTCTTCGCGCGTGACCAGCCGCGAGTGCGCTGGATCGACTCGCCGGTAGGAAAACAGGTCGTGCCACGCCTGGCGCAAGCGGCGGGTCGCGCGGTCGAATGCGCTCTCAGCGGCCTCGGCCTCGGTCCTGTCGAGGCGACGCGCGTTGGAGACGGGCACGCCGAGCACGCGAAAATCCGCAGCGGCCGTCTCGACGGCTGCGAGCCGTGACAGCACGGATGAAATGTCGGGTACGTCGACCGCGCGCAGCGCGGCGAGTTCGCGCGCGAGTTGAGCCCGCACCTCGGCCACCGCGGGATCCGGTACGGTAGCGAGGCGCGCATCGGCGGATTCGAGGGCGGCGACCGCGGTGGGCACGTCGTGCTCGAGCCGCAGGCGCCGGGCGCCGAGTTCAAGCAGGTACAGTGCTTCCGCTCGCACCCAGGAGCGCTGCGGTGCGTCGGTGCGGGCACGCAGTTCGGCGACGCTCTGGCCGAGTTCTCCCAGCTGCGTGGGTACCTCGCGCAGCAGGCGGATCTGCGACCGCACCTGGGCATTCGCCTCCTGCAGCTGCGTGCCGACCGCTCCGATCTGCGCGCCGAGGCGATCCTGTGCCGCGCGCAGTTCGACCACCTGCCCGCGCAGCCGGTCGATGCGCTCGTCGAACTGGCCGAAACGCCAGTGCGCATACGCGGCGAGCAGCAGCGCGAGGCCGCCGACGGCGAACAGCATCGGGCTCACGCCGCTGCCGGTCCGGCGCGCGTTCATGTCCGTGGTGAGGGATTCGATTTCGTTGGTCATCGGCACTCGCGGGCCAGACGGGGCCGGCGACCACGAATGCTATCACGCAGGCGGCCTGGATCCTGCCGTGAGGCCCGTCAGGGCGGCGAGCATTGCCTCGTCTTCGGCGGTAGCCGCGGCGACGACCGGCCCGGTCCAGCCGAGACGCTTGCCGGCCGCAGCGACTCGAGGTCCGGGCACCAGCAGCGTCCGGCTGCGCAGCCGCGCTTCGTCGTCGCCGGCGACGTGCTCGAGCAGGGATTGCAGGACTTCGGCGCTGGTCACCACGACGACCAGCGGACCCGAACTCGTCAGGGCAACGTGCAGCTGCGCCGCCGCCGCCGCGGTCGGTGCTGTGACCGAACGACGGTACACCTCGAGTTCGAGCACGTCGGCGCCCCGCGCGCGCAGGGCATCGCGCAGCAGCTCGCGGCCGCCGCTGCCCTTGACCAGCAGCACGCCACGGCCCGCCAGCGCTGCAAACTCCGGCAACTCCAGCAGCCCTTCGGAATTCGCGCTCTCGGGGCGCGTGTCGACCTTGAAGCCATGCTGTTCGAGTGCGCGTGCCGTCGCCCGGCCAATGGCGGCATGTCGCCTCGCGAGCGGTGCAGGGCATTGTTCGAGCGCCGCTTCGACTGCGTTGGCGCTGGTGAAGATGGCCCAGTCCCAGGTGCGATTTTGCAGACGCGCGCGCGCGGCGGCGTCCAACGCGATGCGGTCGATCTGCAGCGTCGGGTAGGGAATGCACACGGCGCCGACGGCACGCGCCAGCGCGAGAAACCGGCTGGCCTGGGCTGCCGGACGCGTAACGACGATCGTGACGCCGTCGAGCGGGAGTGTCACGACGTTGCGGCGGCCTCCTGCCGCAGGCGCTCGAGCAGGGTTTCCGCCCCAGCCGACTGCATGCGACGGGCGAGTTCGCGGCCGAGGGCTGCGGCCTCGGTGGCCGGCCCACCCACGCGATCACGATAGGTTTCGCTGCCGTCGGGCGCGCCGATGAAGCCGTGCACGGTGAGCGTGCCGCCGTCGAGCGTGGCATGGGCCGCGATCGGTGAATGACAGCTGCCGCCGAGCGTGGCGGCGAACGAACGTTCCGCCACGAGCCGCGTGAACGAATCGGCATGATGCAGCGCTGCCAGTGCCGCGCGACTGCGCTCGTCGTCCGCACGGCTCTCGATACCGATCACGCCCTGACCCACGGCCGGCAACGACAGCTCGACGCTGAGCTGCTGCGTGATGTGGTGGTCGATGCCGAGACGCTCGAGTCCGGCGCAGGCCAGCAGGATCGCATCCAGTTCGCCTTCGTCGAGGCGGCGCAGCCGGGTATCGACGTTGCCGCGCAGCAATTCCAACCGCAGGTCGGGACGCGCGTGGCGCAGCTGCGCCTGGCGACGCGGGCTCGACGTGCCGACGCGTGCGCCGTGCGGCAGGTCTTCAAAACGCTTGAAGCGACGCGAAATGAAGGCATCGAGCGGGTTTGCGCGCGGCAGCACGGCCACGATCGCAAAGCCCGGCGGCAATTCGCTCGGCACGTCTTTCATCGAGTGGACCGCGATATCCGCGCGGCCTTCCTGCATCGCGACCTCGAGTTCCTTGACGAAGAGGCCCTTGCCGCCGACTTCAGCCAGCGCGCGGTCGAGCACGCGATCGCCCTGCGTGCTCATCGGCACGAGTTCGACCGCCAGCTCCGGGTGCGCTGCCTGCAGCAGTGACTGCACGTGTTCCGCCTGCCACATGGCCAGCTTGCTGCGACGGGTCGCAATGCGTAGGGGCGTGTTCGACAAGACTCGACTCCTCGTGGCGCCAGGCGGTTCAGGCTTCGTTCGATCCGGGCGCGAGTTCTTCCGATGTGAACCGGAACAGCGCCACCAGCAGGCCCAGGACGATCGGCCCCAGGAACAGGCCGATGAACCCGAATGCGGAGAGGCCGCCCATGACGCCGATGAAGACGGCAAGGGTAGGGACTTCGGTGCGGCCGGAAATCAGGATTGGCCGCAGGACGTTGTCCACGGCGCCGACGACCACCACGCCCCACGCAAGCATGAAGACAGCGTAAGGAAGCTGGTCCTGCGACAGCAGCCAGAGGGTCGCGGGTACCCACACGATGGTGGTGCCGACGATCGGCACCAGCGCGAACAGTGCGCCGAGCACGCCGAACAGCAGCGGCGAAGGCAGGCCCGCGATCGCGAAGCCGATGCCGAGCAGCGTCCCCTGCGCCAGCGCCGTCAAGCCGATGCCCATGAATACTGCGCGCGTTACGTCGAGCAGGTGCCGCCACAATTTGCCGCGCAGGTGGGTCTCGATGGGCAGCATGCGGACGAACGTCTGCGCGATCCGCGGGCCGTCGCGCAGCATGAAGAACAGCACGAACAGCATCAGCACGAATTTCATGATCGTGCCGAGCGCCCCGAGGAACACGGCGCCACCCGACGCGGCCACGAATTCGAGCAGGCGCTTGGCGCCCATGACCATCCAGCCCTCGATCTGCGCCAGCGACAGGCCCGCCGTTGCCTCGAGCCATGTGAGTGGTCCGGCCAGTACCGGAAAGTTCGAGAGGTCGAGGTTCGACGTGCGCAGCGAGGAGGTATCGATGCTGTTGAGGAGCTGCGCGGCCTGTGCCGCAACGGCGCCGCCCAGCGCGAGGATGGGCAGCAGCAGGAGCAGCACTACGGCGACGGTCATGAGGCTGCTGGCGAGCCGCGGGCGATTGCCCAGCCGCGCGGCGAGCCGGGCTGTCGTCGGCGCGAGCAACGCACCCAGCAATATGGCCCAGGTGACCGGTTGCCACAGGGGTGTGACGATGCGCCAGACGAGGTACAGCAGCCCTGCCATGAGCAGCAGCATGCCGACGCGGGCGAAGAAGACCTGTTGCGAAGCGGCGGCCTGCGGATCGGGCAGGGTGAGCGTGGCTTCGCCGATGTCTTCGCGGGGGGAGTTCATGGAGTCTCAGTGTCCGGTGCGGATCTGGCGCAGGGCCTCCGCCGCGTACCGGCGGCTGACCTGCAGGGTTTCGTCACTGTCCGTGAGTCGCACGAACAAATGGCCTTCGGAGCTGCGCTCGACGAGTTGCACGTAACGGCGTGCGACCAGTGAGTTGCGATGAATGCGAATGAAGTCCGGCGCGAACTCCTGTTCGAGCGCGCGCAGCGATTCGTCGATGAGCTCGCGCCCGCCGCGGTGCCGCAGGGTCACGTACTTCTGCCCGGCGCTGAAATACAGCACGTCCTCGACGGGCACGAGCCGCAGTTGCTCGCCGAGGCGCGCGCAGATCTGCGCACGGCGGCGGCCGAGCTGTGATTGTTCGGCAAGGCGGCCGAGCTGCGGGCCGGCGATCCGCGCCGCGTGCCGCACGGCGCGCGCGAGCTTCTCGCGGCGCACCGGCTTCAACAGGTAGCCCACGGCTTCGGTCTCGAACGCCGCGAGCGCGTATTCGTCGTGGGCGGTGGTGAAGATGACCGCCGGTGGTTCGTCGAGTGCGCCCAGGTGACGGGCGGCCTCGATGCCGTCCATGCCGGGCATGTGCACGTCGAGCAGCACCAGGTCGGGACCGAGGGTCGCGCAGCGGTCGAGCGCTTCGGCGCCGTTGGTCGCTTCGCCGACGACTATCACGTCACCCAGCTCCTCGAGCAGGCGACGCAGTCGCGCGCGCGCCGGCGCCTCGTCGTCGACGATCAGCGCTCGCAGCTTTTCCGAATCGGCGGGGGAGGGGGTGCTTTCGTCCATGCGCGGATCGGGATTGTCCGATGGACCGGGCCGCGTGTCACGAAGGCATCACGGCGGTGCCCTGCAGCGCGGCAGCCGGGACGACGGATTCGTCTTCGGTGTGCGGGAAGCGCAGCCGGACCGTGTAGCGGCTCTCTGCATCGTCGACTGCGACGGTCGCGCAGCCCGGGAACGCCAGGTCCAGCCGTTGCCGGATGTTGTCGAGCGCCATCCGGTGACCGCGGCGTAGCGGCGGTGGCGTGCCCGACGGCTTCGGATTGGTCACCTCGAGCATGACCGTGCCGTCCTCGAGCCGGCCGCGCACGTCGACGATGCCGCCCTGCGGCAGGGGCTCGATGCCGTGCCCGATCGCATTTTCAAGCAGCGGTTGCAGCAGCAGGCTGGGCACCACGCAGCGCGGCGGCAGGTCGCCGACGTCCCAGCGCACCTGCAGCCGGTCGCCGAGCCGCAGTTTTTCGATCCTCTGGTAGGTGCGCGCGATCTCGATTTCCTCTTCCAGCGTGATCTGCGCGCGCGCGTCGCTCAGGCTGACGCGGAACAGGTCGGACAGGTCCTCGATCGCTGCCTCGGCCTGCGCCGGGTTCGACCGCGTGAGCGACGCGATCGTGTTCATGCTGTTGAACAGGAAATGCGGCCGGATCCGTGCCTGCAGCGCACGAATGTGCGCGCGGGCTTCGAGTTCGACCGAGCGGCGCCACTGCTGCGACACGTAGAAATAGCGCAGGGCAAGCGCGCCGACTACGGCTGCGATCAGCACGTTGGGCAGCACGAACCGCCAGTGCGAGTCGGGGAGGATGGCGGATGGCGCGCCGAGTTGCGCAGTCCAGAGCCGGCCGAGCAGGTAGACCGCTTCGGACAGTGCGGCCACCGTTACCACCATCAGCAGCAGCGACCAGACGATCCCCGCACGCAACGATTTCCCTGCGAGCCATGACCGCGAGCGGCACAGCACCGCGGCGCACAGCAGTCCGGCCCAGAGCAGGAAAGCCGTGGTGCGCGCGAGGTCGAACCAGAACATGCCGTGACTGGATTGGCGCGCGAGCGCCAGCACGAAGCCGAGCAGCGCAGCGATCAGCACGATCGCGAGCACGGCCAGCGGTTCGCAGAAGTCGGGCAGGAAGAAGTCGCGTTCGTCGACGCGACTGCGCTCCGGCGGGGACGCCGGGACGCTCATGCGGGTTTGGGGGATTTTCCGCCGGACTGCGCCGCTGCCGCGGCGAACAGCGCGTCCTTGAGGCGGAACAGCACGGAGATGTCTTCGTCGCCGTGACCCTGCGCGATCAGTTCGCGGTACTGGGCGAGGGTCGCCTCGACCACCGGCAGCTCGACGCCGGATTGCGCCGCCATGTCGCGGCAGATCTTCAGGTCCTTTTCGTGCAGCCGCACGCGGAAGCCAGCCGGGAACGCATCGCGCACGATGTTCGGCGCGCGGTTCACGAAATACCAGCTGGAGCCCGCGCCTTTGCCGAGCGTTTCGATCAGCTGCGGCAATGGCAGGCCTTGCGCCTTGGCAAATGCCATCGCTTCCGCCACCGCCTGGATGACGCCGGCACACATGATCTGGTTCGTCGCCTTGGCGGCCTGGCCGGAACCGCTCGGGCCGAAATGCGTGACCGTGCGGCCCATGGCCTGCAGCACGGGTTGCGCCCTGGCGAACGCCGACTCGGTGCCGCCGGCCATGATGGCCAATGTGCCGTCACGTGCGCCTTCGACGCCGCCACTCACCGGCGCGTCGAGGAATTCGCAGCCTTTCGCGGCAAGGCGGCGCGCGGCCTCACGGGCCGTGTCGGCGCTGATGGTCGAACAGTCGATGACTAGTGCTCCGGCTCGCAGGCCGGGCAGCAGCGCGTCGACCACGCCGAGCACGTCGGCGTCGGCCGCAACGCACAGCACGATGACGTCGCAATCACGCGCGAGCGAGGCAGGGTTGGCAGCCGCCACGACGCCGAGTTCGGCGGCCAGCTCGTCGGCACGGTTCGCGGTGCGGTTCCACACGGCTCGCAGCAGTCCCGCCTGGTGCAGGTTGCGAGCCATGCCCCGGCCCATGGCGCCGAGGCCTGCGAATCCGGCCTGGGCGGCAGTCACTGCGTCATTGACCCGCGCAGAACTCGTCCATCACTTTCTTTGCATTCGCGCGCGCGGCATCTATCTCGTTCGAGTCGAGGTAGCGGCGCTCGTCTGGCGAGGAGCCTGGCTCGTACAGCCGGCGCGCGTTCATCATGTTCTGGTACTGCGCGCGGGATTCCTGGCAGCGCTTCGCCTTGTCCGCGGCGGAGAGTTCTTTCGCCTGCTGCGAGTCGGCCGATTTCTTCGCCGCGTCCACCTTGGCTTTGTCGGCTGCGGAGTACGACTTCATCGCCTCTGCGTACTGCTGTTGCACAGCGACCGGGTCGGTGCTCTTGGTCGCGACGTGGACCTTCTGCGCCGGCAGGCTGTCGGGGCGATCGGTGTAGATCGGCTGGCCCTGGGCGTCCTTGGTGACGAATACTTCGCTCGCCTGGGCGGAGCCCAGCACGACCAGCGACGCGACTAGCAAGAGTAAACGATGCATGGCGCACTCCGGTGGAGAAGGGGCTAGGGGTTAGGGGATACCTCCCCTAGCCCCTTGAAGTGTAGCAGCCGGCGCGCCGTGCAGCGGCTCGCCGGGTTGCGCGAATCTTGATCCAGTTCAAGTATTTAGCGCAAAAAAAAGCGGGCGCCGAAGCGCCCGCAAGCGGGGGGGAAGGCGACCGGACCAGGAACCGGCCGCCTCCCACAGACACCGTCAGTTGTAGGCGCGCTCGCCGTGCGACACCGTGTCGAGGCCTTCGCGTTCGGCTTCTTCCGTCACGCGCAGCCCGATCACCAGGTCGATCAGCTTGAACGCGATCGCCGCGACCACGCCCGACCAGACCAGGGCCGTCAGCACGCCCCACAGCTGCGCCTTGAACTGCGCGGCCATGTCGTACGGGGCGACGGCGTTGGCGACGTAGTCGTACACGCCGGTGCCGCCGAGGGCCGGATCGCAGAACACTGCTGTCAGCAGCGCACCCACGATGCCGCCGACGCAGTGCACGCCGAACACGTCGAGGGAGTCGTCGTAGCCGAGCTTCGACTTGAGACCGACCACGGCGAAGAGGCAGAGCAGGCCAGCGATGATGCCGATCGCGATCGAACCCATCGGACCCACCCAGCCGCAGGCCGGCGTGATCGCGACGAGGCCGGCGACGGCGCCCGAGGCCGCACCGAGCATCGTCGGCGTGCCACGGTGGACCCACTCAGCGAAGGACCAGGCGAGCGCCGCAGCGGCGGTGGCGAGGATCGTGTTGGCGAACACCATGCTGGTGAAGCCGTTGGCTTCGAGGCCCGAGCCCACGTTGAAGCCGAACCAGCCGACCCACAGCAGCGAGGCGCCGATCATCACCATGGGCACGTTGTGCGGAGGCATGGCCGCCGTGCGGTAGCCGATGCGCTTGCCAACCATCAGGGCGCCGACCAGGCCGGCGATACCCGCATTGATGTGCACGACCGTGCCGCCCGCGAAGTCGAGCGCACCCTTCTGGAACAGGAAGCCCGCTGTTTCCGCAGCTGCCGCGCCGGCAGCGGCGTCGGTGTAGGCGTCAGGACCGGCCCACCACCAGACCATATGCGCCATCGGCAGGTAAGCGAAGGTGAACCAGATCACCACGAACAGCAGCGCCGCGCTGAATTTGATGCGCTCGGCGAAGGCGCCGACGATCAGGCAGGGCGTGATGGCCGCGAAGGTGAGCTGGAAGATGAACCAGGTGAACTCGGGGATGTAGACGCCCTTGCTGAACGTCGCCGCCACCGAGTTCGTCGTCAGCCCCTGCAGGAACAGCCGGTCGAAGCCGCCGATGAAGTCGTTGCCGTTGGTGAAGGCGAGGCTGTAACCGTAGATCGCCCAGAGCAGGGAGATCAGGCAGAACGTCATGAAGACCTGCATCAGCAGCGACAGGACGTTCTTCTGGCGGACCATGCCTGCGTAGAAGAGCGCGAGGCCCGGGATCGTCATGAGGATGACGAGCACCGTCGAGGTCATCATCCAGGCCGTGTCACCCTTGTCGGGCACGGGCGTGTCCTGGGCAAAGCCCAAGGCGGGCGCGAGCATGGCGCCCAGTGCGAGCGCGGCGGCCCACGGGCGGCTTGGCGCGGCGGTCAAGGTCTTCACTGGTGTTCTCCTGTCGATGAGTCTGTGCAGCAGGTCGGGGGGGATGGTGGTTCGAAACGCGACCTAGACGGCGTCGGCGCCGGATTCGCCCGTGCGGATGCGCACGGCCTGGGCGAGCTGGGTCACGAAAATCTTGCCGTCGCCGATCTTGCCGGTGCGGGCGACGTTGGTGATGGCTTCGATCACCTGCTCGACGATCGTGTCGTCGACGGCAATCTCGATCTTGGTCTTGGGCAGGAAATCGACGCGGTATTCCGCGCCACGGTAGAGCTCGGTGTGTCCGCGCTGCCGGCCGAAGCCCTGCACCTCGGTCACCGTGACGCCTTGCACGCCGATGTCGGCAATGGCCTGGCGCACTTCATCGAGCTTGAAAGGCTTGATGACGGCGGTGATGAGTTTCATCGCGGGTCTCCCTCGGCGACGGCTGTCGCGCGTAAAC
>JAPLSF010000340.1 GCA_026398785.1 Pseudomonadota bacterium
CCGCTGCTAGAATGCGACCCATGCACCCGCCGATCGACAGCAAGTTGCCGCGAGTCGGTACGACGATTTTCACCGTCATGTCCCGCCTCGCCGCCGAACACGGCGCCATCAACCTGTCGCAGGGCTTTCCCGATTTCGAGCCGCCCGCCCGCCTGACCGAACTCGCCGACCACCACATGCGGGGGCGAGGGGGCGCCGGCAACCAGTACGCGCCGATGACTGGCCTGCCGAGCCTGCGCGAAGCCATCGCCGCCAAGGTTGCCGAGTACTATGGCTGCCATGCCAACCCGGACAGCGACATCACGGTTGCTTCTGGCGGCACCGAGGCGCTGTTCTGCGCGATCCAGGCCATCGTCCGTGCCGGCGACGAAGTGATCCTGCTCGATCCGGCCTACGACTCGTACGAGCCCGCGATCACGCTGGCCGGTGGCCGCGGGATGCACGTGCCGCTGCAGCGCCCGGGCTTCGGCATCGATTGGCAACGCCTGCAGGACGCGATCTCACCGCGCACACGGCTGCTTGTCATCAACTTTCCGCATAACCCCAGTGGCGCTACGCTCGAATCAGCGGACCTCGCGCAACTCGCCGAACTGCTGCGCGGCACCGGTATCTTCGTGCTCTCCGACGAGGTCTACGAGCACATGCTGTTCGACGGACGTCGCCATCAGAGCCTGTTGCGGCATGCCGAGCTGGCCGCGCGCAGCTTCGTCGTGTCGTCGTTCGGCAAGACGTATCACGCGACCGGCTGGAAAGTCGGCTATTGCGTCGCCCCCGCAGCGCTTGCTCAGGAATTCCGCAAGGTGCACCAGTTCGTGCAGTTCGTGGTGGCGACGCCGCTGCAGGCCGCCATCGCTGACTTCATGCGCGAGTGTCCCGGGCACTCGCGCGAGCTGCCGGCGTTCTACCAGGCAAAGCGCGATCACTTCGCGAGTCTGCTTGGCGAGACGCGCTTCCGCTTCGAGCCCGCGCACAGCACGTACTTCCAGCTCGTCGACTACTCGGCCGTCAGCGACCTGCCCGACACCGAGTTCGCGCGTCTCCTCACGACGCAGCACGGCGTTGCTGCCATCCCGATTTCGGTCTTTTCAGAGGATGACGCCGCGAAGAACGAGCGCATCGTCCGGTTCTGCTTTGCCAAGCACGAGGCCACGCTGGATGCAGCGGCCGCAAAACTGAGGTTGCTATGACTGCAAACCTGCGCGTCACGATGATCCAGGCCGATCTCGCCTGGCAGGATCCCGCCACCAACCGCCGCAACCTGGCGGCGCATTTTCGCGGACTGGCCGGGCACACCGACCTGATCGTGCTCCCGGAAATGTTCACGACCGGGTTCTCGATGGAGGCCAGCTCGCTCGCGGAGACGATGGCAGGCGCCACGGTCGCATGGCTGCGTGAAGAGTCGGCCGCCGTTGGCTGCGCCATCACCGGCAGCCTGATCGTCGAAGAGAACGGGCAGCACTACAACCGCCTGGTCTGGGCGACGCCCGATGGCGGCATCGCACACTACGACAAGCGCCATCTGTTCCGCATGGCGCGCGAGCAGGAGCACTACGCCGCAGGCAACCGGCGACTCGTTGTCGAGATCAAGGGCTGGCGCGTATGTCCACTGGTCTGCTACGACCTGCGCTTCCCGGTGTGGAGTCGTAATCGCGGCGACTACGATGTCCTGCTGTACGTCGCCAACTGGCCATCGCGCCGACGCACCGCCTGGAGCGCATTGCTGCGCGCGCGAGCCATCGAGAACCTGTGCTACGTCGTTGGCGTCAATCGCGTCGGCAAGGACGGCAACGGCGCGAGCTACTCGGGCGACAGCGTCGCGCTCGATTTCCTGGGCCAGGTGCTCGGCGGCGACCGCGGCGGAGATTTCGTCGAGACCGCGGTACTCGACCGCGAGTCCCTCGCCACGTTCCGTTGCGATTTCCCCGTGCACCTCGATGCCGACGACTTCGAGCTGCGGGCTGGGACGAAATGAGAAAACGCACGCGTGTCACGCATCCGCCGGAGGTGAAGGTGCCGCCGGATAACCGGCCGCTCGTCGCGCCGATTTATCAATCGGTGAAGTTCACGTTCGACGACGTCGACGAAACGCTCGGCCTGTTCCAGGGCAAGCGCGAAGGCTTTTACTACTCGCGCATCTCGAATCCGACGCTGCGGCAGCTCGAGCTGCTGCTCGCCGAGCTGCAGGGTCGCGACGGGTGCCTGCTGATGGGTTCCGGCATCGCCGCGATCTCGATACCGCTCATCGCACTGCTGAAGTCGGGCGATCACGTCGTCTATTTCGCCGAACAGTACCAGCCGACGCGCGCGCTCATCGGGCGCGTGCTGCGCCGGTTCGGCGTCACCAGCACGATGCTGTCGATCGACGACCTCGACGGGCTCGAGCGCGCAATGGCTGCCACGCCGACCCGTCTCGTTGTGTTCGAATCGCCGACGAATCCGGTGCTCAAGATCGCCGACATCGAACGGCTCACTGCGATCGCGCGCCGCCACGGCGCATTGACCCTGCTCGACAACACGCTCGCGGGTTTTCACAACCATGGGCAGTTTGCTGTCGACCTGTTCGCGCACAGCCTGACGAAATTCGCGTCGGGACACGGCGACGTGATGGGCGGCGCGATCATCGGCAGCGCAGAGCTGATCGATTCGATGCGTGGCGACATCGGCATTCTCGGTCCCACCCTCGACCCGCACGCGGCATTCCTGCTGCAGCGCGGGATGAAGACGTATTTCGTCCGCTGGGATGCCCAGTGCCGAAATGCCCAGCGCGTGGCGGAGCACCTGTCCCGCCATCCGCAGGTCGAGCGGGTACGGTATCCCGGCCTGCCGAGTGATCCCGGCCACGCCCTGGCGCTCAGGCAGATGCCCGACTTCGGCACCATCGTCACGATTGACGTCGCTGGCGGCGAGGAAGCCGGGACCCGTTTCGCCGAGGCGCTGGAACTTTTCTCAATCACGGCGAGCCTCGGCTCAACGGAGTCGCTGGTCGTGCCGCCGGCCTTGCAGAAGTCGAAGGGTTTCACCACGGAGCAGCTGCAGTGGTCCGACATCGGCCCAGGGACGGTGCGGCTGTCGATCGGGTTGGAGGACGTGAACGACCTCATCGACGACCTTGACAAGGCCTTGTTGGCGGCGAACCATGATTGAATTGGCAGCAGCCTGAGCGGTGCTGCCGGGGGGCGACGAAGGTGGCGCCTGGCCATGGAAGCCGCAAGCCTTAAGGACGGGTTTCGGGTGGGGGACTGGCTCGTCGAGCCCAGGGATTCCCGCGCGTCGAAGAACGATCAAACGTTCAGCCTCACCGACGACCAGATCGAAGTGCTCATCGTCCTGGCCTCCCGGCACGGCGAGGCAGTCGACCACCGCACGCTGCGCAACGCCGTCTGGCCCGGTTGCCACGGCTCCGAGGAGAAGCTGCGCCAAGCCGTCGGTGCGCTGCGCGAGCTGTTCGGCGACAAGCCCCGCCATCCCCATTACATCGCAAGTGTCGGCAATGACGCGTACGCGCTGATCGCGCACTTTGAGCACTTGGCGCCGGTTGCGCAGGCCCCGGATCCCCTTGCGTCCGGTTACACGGCGCAGGTCACGCTCGGCGGCCGCGTTGAGCACCTGCTCGTGGAACTGCGACGTCGGCATGTATTCAAGGTCACTGTCTCTTACCTGGTCGGCATGTGGATCACGCTGCAGGTCGCCGAGGTCACGTTCGAGCCATTGCGGTTCCCTGAATGGTGGATGACGGCGCTGACCATCCTGGCGGTGATTGGCTTGCCGATCGTCGTGGTGCTGGCGTGGACGTACGAGATCACGCCGGAAGGCGTGGTGCTCGACGCGGGGGTCGATGGCACAGGCGTCATGCGCAGGTTGCCGCGTCCGCGTCAGTCCATTGCGCCTGCCATCGTCGCGGGTGTTACGCTGATGGCTGCGGTGACGGGCTTCGCGTGGTGGCGCTCGCTCGACGTTCCCGCAACCACGGGTGCCACGGCTGCACCCCCGCTGGAACCCGGGGCCCGCTCGATCGCCGTGCTGCCCCTGGTCGACATGAGCTCGGGCGGTGGGAATGCCTACCTGGGCGACGGACTGAGCGAGGAACTGTCGACGAAGCTCGCGCAGATTCCGGGCCTGCGCGTAGCCGCGCGAACTTCCGCTTTCGAGTTCAAGGACAAGAATCTCGACGTGCGCAAGATCGGCCAGTCGCTCGGCGTGCGGCACGTACTCGAAGGCAGCGTGCGTCGCAATGGTGACAAGGTACGGGTGACGGTGCAGTTGATCGACACGGCGACGGGTTATCACGTGTGGGCCGGCAATTTCGATCGTGCGTGGCGCGATGTGCTCGCGCTGCAGGACGACATCGCGGTTTCGGTGACGGATGCATTGCAGGTCGTGCTCAAGGACGACGACGCGCGGCGCGGTGCAACGCAGGAGCACAAGCTCGAAGCCCGCGCGATCGAGCCCTATCTCAAGGGGCTTGCTGCACTGCGCCAGCCGCACGACCAGAGCAAGCAAGGCGAGGCGCAGCGTGCGTTCGAGCAGGCAGTCGCCATCGATCCGGAGTTCGCCGGTGCTTATGCCGGTCTTTGCCGCGTGCACGCGCGGGAGTTCGATCGCACCCGCGATCGCTCGAACCTCAAGCTCGCCGAAGATGCGTGCCACAAGTCACTGGCGCTCAATTCATCGCTGGTCGATACCGAGAAGGCACTGGCCGGGCTGTCGCTGTCGGACGGCGACTATGTCGCAGCCGAGGCGGCCTATCGCAAGCTGCTGCAGGTCAACTCGCTGGACGCCGATTCGTACATCGGTCTCGGTACGTCGCTGGCGGGGCTGGGCCGTGGGGTCGAGGCCGAAACCAGTTTCCGCCAAGCCGTCGCCGTGGACCCGTCCTACTCGCAGGCCTACTCGTCGCTGGCGTACTACCTGTTCGAGCGCGGCAAGATCGACGAAGCCACCTCAATGCTGCGCAAGGTGACTGAACTGGTGCCCGCGAGCGCCATTGCGTGGAACAGCCTCGGCGGGGCGCTGCTGATGAACGGGGACTTCAGCAAGGCTCTCGATGCCTCCAGCCGCTCTCTATTGCTCGAACCGTCGAAGTCCGCGTATTCGAACATCGCGACGGCGTACTATTACCTGGGACGCTTCCCGGAAGCGGTCGCCAACGCGGAGCGCGCAGCAGCCATCGGCGAGCACGACTACGTTATCCAGGGCAACCTCGCCGATGCGCTTTGGCAGGTGCCTGGCCGGCGCATCGACGCCGTCGCGGTCTACCACGATACGATCGATCTGGCCGAGCGCGAGCTCGAGGCCACGCCGGGGAATGCAGCGCTGCGGGCGCAATTAGGCTATCTCTATGGCCGGGTCGGGCAAGACGAAAAGTCGCGGCAGTATCTCGAGACCGCGGCGGCAGCTGCTCCGGGAATTGTCTACGTGCAGTATTTCGTCGCCGTGGCTGCCGCCGACCGTGGGGACCGGGAATCGGCGCTGCGGGCCATTGCGGCCCTCGTAGAACTCGGCTACTCGCCGCTATTGTTGCGTTCCGCGCCGGAGTTCCGCAGTCTGCTGCAGGATCCGGAGTACAAGAAAGTCATCGAGTCTGGCTGAGCGGAGTTCAAGCACACCCACAACGAACAGAGGGAGAAAGTCACCATGGCCAAGAAGAAAGCCGTGTCGAAGTCATCCAATAAGAAGGGCAAGTCCGCGTCCACATCGAACAAGCTGGTTTTCCACATCAGCGTGATGGAGGACGGCGAGGTCGTGATCGACGAGGCATTCGGCAACGTATATTCGAATCGCGGCGGCAAGAAGGTGGAGTGGACGATCACGAGCGGCTTCGAGTTCAAACTCGATTTCAACCTGATTCCATACGCCGGCCTGGACAGCGCGACCGTCTGGCCCTTCGATCGTCCCGGTGCAATCAATGGCAACTCGACCGGCTGGCTTGACAATTTCAAGGGCGATCCCGGGGAACCGGGCGTGTACAAGTACGATGTCTGGGTGCGCCGGGAAGGCACGACCAGGCTGGTCGGCTACGTCGATCCTGTAATCATCGTCGGTCGCGGCTGAGGATTCTGTCTTTCAAAGATTATACGGGGGGGTGCCAATGACGTCTTCGGCGAGAACGACGATCAGGAAGCTCATGGCGCTGGGCCTGTTGGCGACACTTGCGACGGGCGCGAACCTGAGCGTCGCGCAGAATCCGGGCAAGCAGTTCAACTTTGCCGTGACGACTCTCAACGATCCGAAGGGTGCCTGCACGCTCCCGGTGATTCCAGAGAATGGTGGCAACCTGCAGACGACCCGGCCCGTTCCGGGGCCCCACGACAGGCTCGATCACAAGATCATCTGGTCGTCGGCCGGTGAGGCAGCCCGCGAGTGATCACCGACCACGCCGAACTCAGTCGCTTCGAGCGATTCCTGTCGCTCGTCACGCGCGTGCGGCCCGGGGAGGGCCGCGCCGCGTTCCTGTTCTTCGCTCGTCGTGCCGTTCTACGGCTGGGTGCGACGTCACCTCGATGGCGCGCGCCTGCTGCGCGCCGTGACGATCTTCTTCGTCGTCACGATGCCGATGTTCGCGCTGCTCGCCCAGTCGGGCGTGTCGATCGCGTTCGCGTTCTTCATCTGGGTCGGCATCTACGGCGTGATGGTCGTCTCGCAGATGTGGGCGTTTGCGGCGGACTCGTTCAACGTCAAGAGCGGCCAGCGCCTGTTCGTGGTGATCATGCTTGGCGCCAACCTGGGCGCGCTCGCCGGCTCGAAGATCGCGCAGCTGGCTGCGGCGGAATTGTCGCCGATCGGACTGATGGTGCTGGCCGCCGGCATCCTCGGCGCCACGCTGTTCCTGGCAGGCCCGGAGCGCGCCGCTGTTCCGGAAGGTTCGCGCGCAATTTCGGCGGAGCACGGCCGGCCCGTGCCGAGACTGCTCGGCGGCATCGGTCTGGTCATGCGCGACCGCTACCTGCTGCTGATCGCGCTGCTCGTCGTGCTGCTCAACTGGATCAACTCGACGGGCGAATTCATCCTCGCTGATTTCGTCAAAGCGGACGCCGTAGCACGTGTCGCGGGGAGCGCGGGCGCGCTCGACCTGGGCACGCTCATCACGGCGTTCTATGGCGACTTCAATTTCTGGGTGACGCTGGTCAGCCTCGGCATCCAGCTGTTCCTGGTCTCGCGCATCTACCAGGTGGTCGGTGTGCGCGGGGCGCTGCTGATCCACCCGATCTTCGTCGCCGCCGCCTACGGCACCCTCGCGCTGGCGCCGATCCTCGGCGGCTTCGTGCCGATCTTCACCCTCGTGCGCTGGATCAAGATCGCTGAAAACAGCATCGACTATTCACTGATGAACACGACACGGCAGGCGTTGTTCCTGCCCGTGGACCGCGACGCCAAGTACGACGGCAAGACGGCCATCGACACCTTCTTCTGGCGGTTCGGCGACCTCATCCAGGCGCTGGCCGTCTACGTGGGCCTCAATCACCTGCACTGGGATGCGCCGAAGTTCGCGCTGTTGAACCTAGTGCTGGCGTTCGCGTGGATGGCGCTTGCGGTGGCGATCGGCCGCGGCTTCAGTCGCAAGGCGCTTGAGAACATCATGAACGTGGCGCCCGAGGCGGTCGAGGAAATCCCCGACCTGATCTTTTCGCCCGGCCAGCCGTTCCTGCACCCTGTCTCACCGTCCACATTCCGGGACGCGGACCCCGGTGACGTGCTGAATCTCCGCGCCTGCTGCGATGACGGCACGCCGTTGCCGCGCTGGGTGCGGTTCGACATGCGTCAGCGGGCGTTCATCGGCACGGTGCCGGTCGACGTCACGATCGAAGAACTGCGCATTGCTGTGATCGCAAGCGACGTCGACGGGCTCGAAGCGCGAACCACGTTCGTCGTCAGACGGTTCGTGATGACCTGACGCCGACTCCCGCGCAAGGTGCGTCAGGGAGCCTGCCCCGTGCCTGCGTTTGCATCAGGGACTCTTCGCCGCACTCGCCGCCGCAGGCAGTGCCAGCAACGCGTCGCGGCGTTCCAGGATCGCCTTGCGTCCCTTCGCGTCGACCAGTTCGCCGAGCGAGGTCACGAGATTGGCCTCGTTCAGCGCTGCGGCTCGGCGTCGAAACTCGGCGCCTGTCGAGGGTGGGCGCGCTTTGAGGTAGGCGGGCAGCGACTTCGACGAGCCAAATGCACGGTCGTGCGCCGTCACGTAGACGAACCAGTCGTCGTAGTCGAACAGCAGCGCATCGGGCGTGCGGCCCTCGTTGCCGATCAGTGTGTCGAACGCGTAGACGAGCTGGAACTGGGGCTCGGCGCTGCACCAGCCGCCTCCGCGTAACTGCTGCTGCTGCACCTCGGTCTGCGTCACCCACTTCAGCGGCCGCCCCTGCAGCACGCCCCGCTGGCCCTGCACCTCGCGCTCGACGGTGACCGGCACGATGCCGAGGCCGAGCTGGCGATCGAGCCGGTAGGCCGCGACTTCCTTGCGGGCAGCTTCTGCCGTGCGTACCTGGAACACCGCGGGAATCCGCTTGCCCGCCTGACTCACCGAGACGTTCAGCTCATTCGGTCCGCGCGGACCCGCAACCGTCACCTCGCCGTTGCTCAGCGCAGCCAGCACGCTGGCATCGTCGAGTTCATTGGGCGCGACGAAGAGGCCTTCCGGCTTCAGCGGCGTGGCGTCCGGTTCGCCCGCGTAACGCACGCTGAGTCCGGAAGGCTGCAGGAAGAGCGCAACTGCACGGCCCTTATATGCCGCGCGGTTCATGCCGGCGTCGAGCTTCACGACGCGCCCGTCGAAGCGCGTGACCGCCCGCAAGTCGCGCGTGGGCGTGTGACCGACGACCAGTCGCGTCACCCCGAACTGCTGCAGCAGCGGCAGCAGCACGTCGGCTTCCGCTGCCTCGTTGCACAGTGCGGCGCCGCGATACCAGTTGGGCCCGTCCGTGGAGAGCAGGGCGTTGTCGTCGGCCGCCTGGAACCGCTGCACTGCGTCGGCCAGCGCACCATCGGCCGTCCCGCCGCCAGTCGACGCGGCCGCCGTCATCGCCGCGAGGCGCTCCCTCGCCAGCTGCGAGCGGGCGTGGAATGCATCGCCTGGCTGCAACAGCCTGGCCTGCTCGAGCCGGTCGGCGAGCCCCAGGTATTCGGTGAGCGCAGTGCGGTAACGCAGGTTGAGTTCCTGCAGGCTCATGCCGCGCAGGACGTTCGACGGACCGGCGTGCATGAAGAGCGTGTCGTTGAGCGCGATTGCAACGGGCAGCGACAGCAGCCACTGGCCGTACTTGCCCTTGGGCGACAGCGCGGCGCGATGACCGAAATACCCAGGCGGAAACTTCTGGTCGAAAGCAGGCCCGGATCCGGCGCCCTGTGCCGCCTCCCAGGCCTTGCGCAGGTCCGCGCGCTCGGTCGCGGATTCGACGTCCGTGTACGCAGCGTATTCGCCGACGTCCACGTAACGCAGGTCGCCGAGCACGTTCATCGCTTCGTGGTTGCCGAGCACGACGTGCAGTTGCCCGCCGGCTGCCTGGGCCTCACCCTGCAATCGCAGCAGCAGGTCCATGACCTTGCGCGAATCGGCGCCGCGGTCGAGCAGGTCGCCCAGGCTCACGACGTGCGTGCGCCCGGCGGCCCAGCGGTCCTGCGCATCGACGATGCCGGTTTCGCGGAGCAGCGTGATCAGTTCGGTGTAGGCGCCGTGCACGTCGGCGAACGCGACCACTCGATCCACGCCGCTCCATTGCACCTGCGCCGCCTGAGCGACCGCCGG
>JAPLSF010000401.1 GCA_026398785.1 Pseudomonadota bacterium
CTCTACATCACCTCGATGTGGATCGCCGGCGTGATGCAGGGCCTGATGTGGCGCGCCACGAACGCGGACGGCACCCTGACCTACGCCTTCATCGAGTCGATCAAGTCTACCTACCCGTACTACGCGGTCCGCCTCGCCGGCGGCACGCTGGTGTTCGCGGGCATGTTGCTCATGGCCTGGAACGTCTGGAAGACGATCGCGGCACGGACAACCACCGCGGATTCGCCCGTCGTGCAGCCCGCCTGAAGGTAATCACGCATGAACCACGATGCAGTAGAAAAGAAAGTTGGCGTGCTCGGCGTGCTGATCGCCCTGGTGATCAGCGTCGGTGGACTGGTCGAAATCGTCCCGCTGTACTTCCAGGCGTCGGTCACCCAGCCGGCACCCGGAATCAAGCCGTACGAGGCGCTGCGGCTCGCAGGCCGCGACGTCTACGTCCGCGAAGGCTGCTATCTCTGCCACTCGCAGATGATCCGGCCTTTCCGCTCGGAAACGGAGCGCTACGGGCCGTACTCGCTGCCGGGCGAGTCGGTTTACGACCATCCGTTCCAGTTCGGCTCGAAGCGCACGGGGCCCGACCTTGCGCGCGTCGGTGGCCGCTACTCGGACGACTGGCACCGCGTGCACCTGGTCAACCCGCGCGACGTCGTGCCGGAGTCGAACATGCCGCGCTTCCCGTGGCTGGCCGACGGCAAGGTCGACGGCGCACTGACAGTGAAGAAGATGGAAGCCCTGCGGAAGATCGGCGTGCCGTACACGGACGCAGACATCGCCGGTGCCGCCGCGGCAGTCGAAGGCAAGTCCGAGCTCGACGCGCTCATCGCCTACCTGCAGGGCCTCGGCACGAACCTCAAGGCGGGAACCTGAGGCATGGACATCGGCACGGTACGCGGATTGATCACGGCTGCGCTGTTCATCGCGTTTCTCGCGCTGGTGTTCTGGGCCTACAGCAAGCGTCGTAAGGCGGACTTCGACGAGCTGGCGCGCATGCCGCTCGAAGACGATTCGCCTGTAAAAGATTCAGGGAGCAAGACCCCATGACTACTGGTTGGAGCCTTTTCGTCATCATCCTGACGATCGCAAACATCCTGGCCTGTCTCTGGCTGCTGCGCTGGACATCGAAGCCGCGCACGGCGAACGAGAAAATCGGCGGCGGCGCCGACACCGGGCACGTCTGGGACAAGGACCTGCGTGAGTACAACAATCCGCTGCCCAAGTGGTGGCTGTGGTTGTTCTATATCACCATCGCCTTCGGCCTGCTCTACCTGGCGTTCTATCCGGGCCTCGGCAACTTCGCCGGCGTCGGCGGCTGGACCCAGGCCGGCCAGTACGAAAAGGAGAGGGTCGCCGTGGAGGCGCGGGCCGCCCAGCTGCTCGCACCGCTTGCCGCGCTGCCGGTCGCCGAGCTCGTGAACAACGAGCAGGCGATGTCGACGGCGCACAACCTGTTCCAGCAGAATTGCGCGCAGTGCCACGGCTCGGACGGCGGCGGCGCCGTCGGCTTCCCGAACCTGCGCGACGCCAGCTGGCAGTGGGGCAGCGACGCGGACAGCGTGGTCGCGACCATCGCCGGCGGCCGCATCGCGGCGATGCCGGCCTGGGCGGCCGTGATCGGCGAGCCGGGCGTGGAGGAAGCGGTTGCGTACGTGCAGACGCTGAGCGGCCAGCCGGCGGATGCGACGAAGGCGGCAGCCGGCCAGGTGCACTTCCAGACACTCTGCTCCGCGTGCCATGGCATGGACGGCAAGGGTAATCCACTGCTAGGTGCGCCCAACCTGACGGACTCGATCTGGCTGTACGGCGGCGATGCCGCGACGCTCAAGCAGACTCTCATGAACGGCCGCAACGGCCAGATGCCGGCCTGGAGCGACAAGCTCGGCGAACAGCGCGTGAAGCTGCTGGCCGCCTACGCCATGAAACTCGCGGCGGGCAAGTAAGCGATGCGGCACGCTCCTGGGGAATACACGGGCAGGTTGCAGTGGCCGCGTCTCGGACAGGACGTCGCCATCGTGGCCTGGCCGTCGTTTCTCGTCGCGAGCGTGGCGACGATGGTGTGCTTCGGCTTCATCGACCCGGTGCTGATCGGCAACGACGATTACCCGCCACCGGCTTTCCAGACACGCATGACGGGATACACGGTCGGCTTTTTCTTTTTCTGGCTGATCGCGGCCCTGTCGAGCCTGATGACACTGTACCTGGTGCGAACGGCGCATCCCGAACCGGCAGACGAGGGGACTGACGACGGGACGCGGAGTCCCGAATGACCGAAGTCCAAGCCCCCGTTGATGGCGAGCTGTACGCGGCCCGCCAGAAGATCTATCCCCGTGAAATCAAGGGCCGGTTCCAGCGGCTTCGCGTCTATGCGGTCTTCGCGCTACTCGGCCTCTACTACGTGCTGCCGTGGATTCGCTGGGGCGAACGCCAGGCGGTGCTGTTCGACCTGCCCGCGCGCAAGTTCCACATTTTCGGCCTGACGCTCTGGCCGCAGGATTTCTATTTCCTGACCTGGCTGCTGATCATCGCGGCGCTGGCGCTGTTCTTCTTCACCGCGCTCGCCGGACGGCTGTTCTGCGGCTATGCGTGCCCGCAGACGGTCTGGACCGAGACCTTCGTCTGGATCGAACGCTGGGTGGAAGGCAGCCGCACGCAGCAGATGAAGCTGGCCAAGGCGCCCTTGAGCGGCGCAAAGATCCTGCGCAAGGGCACGAAATACTTCCTCTGGTTCGCCTTCGCGCTGTGGACCGGCTTCACGTTCGTCGGCTACTTCACGCCGATCACGGAGCTCGCCGGCAAGATCGCGACTTTCTCGACCGGCCCGTGGGAAACGTTCTGGGTGCTGTTCTACGGCGGCGCTACCTACGTCAACGCGGGCTTCATGCG
>JAPLSF010000193.1 GCA_026398785.1 Pseudomonadota bacterium
GCAGACACGCGCTCGGGGGAAGGCCCCGGATCAATCGCTTTGATTACGCAGCGCCTGAGCGGCTCGCCGGGCTGGAACGGGAGCCGGCAATAGCGGCCATTGGTTCAGGCCCGACGACCCGCACGGCGCACGTAACCGGTCGGGTGCAGAGGCGCTCAAGGTCAGAGCGGGTGCGCGCTGCGGACAGCCACTAAGAAGGTGCAGTCACTCGATAAACGCGGAATTGGTCTCGCTCACAGCGCGGTGATGTTAGGTGCGCCGTGCGCCTTTTCCGCCTTTGCGGAAAAGGTGCTCAGGCGCTGTCTCGCAAGCGGTCGATCCGTGGCTTTTCCCAGGGCGCGTGTCTGCCTTTCCAAGCCCTGGGGAAAGCCACGGATTGGCCGCCTGCAGCCAGCGCGTGCCTGCCTCTCCCGGCGGACCGGGAGAGGTGCGAGGAGCAGTCAGCTCAGTGGTGGGCGCCACCCGTAGCGAACTGCTCTTCTTCGGTCGACCCGTGCATCGCCGTAGTCGACGAATGGCCTTCCTGGATCACGTTGGTGACGTCGTCGAAGTAGCCGGTGCCCACTTCCTGCTGGTGCGACACGAACGTGTAGCCACGGTCGCGCGCCGCGAACTCCGGTTCCTGCACTTTCTCGACGTAGGCGGTCATGCCGCTCTTCACGTACTCCTGGGCCAGATCGAACATGCCGAACCACATGTTGTGGATGCCCGCGAGCGTGATGAACTGGTACTTGTAACCCATCGCGCCGAGTTCGCGCTGGAACTTGGCGATAGTCGCGTCATCGAGGTTCTTCTTCCAGTTGAAGCTGGGTGAGCAGTTGTACGCGAGCAGTTTGCCCGGGAACTGCTTGCGGATCGCCTCGGCAAACCTCTTGGCGAACGCGAGATCCGGCTTGCCGGTCTCGCACCACACCATGTCGGCAAACGGCGCGTAGGCCAGGCCGCGTGAGATCGACTGCTCGACACCCGGTTTCGTACGGTAGAAACCTTCCGGCGTGCGCTCGCCCGTGCAGAACGGCTTGTCGTTCGGGTCGACGTCGCTCGTGAGCAGGTCGGCCGCTTCAGCGTCCGTGCGCGCGAGGATGATCGTCGGCGTGCCCATGAGGTCGGCCGCGAGACGCGCGGCGGTGAGCTTCTGCACCGCTTCCTGCGTCGGCACCAGCACCTTGCCGCCCATGTGGCCGCACTTCTTCACTGAGGCCAGCTGGTCCTCGAAATGCACGCCGCCGGCACCGGCGCGGATCATCGCCTTCATCAGTTCGAAGGCGTTCAGCACGCCGCCGAAACCCGCTTCCGCGTCCGCGACGATCGGCGCGAAGTAGTCGATGTAGTCCTTGTGACCCTGCGTGATGCCCTTCGAGTGCTGGATCTCGTCCGCACGCTTGAACGACGAATTGATGCGCTCAACCACCTTCGGCACGGAGTCGACCGGATACAGCGACTGGTCGGGATACATCGACATGTAGCTGTTGTTGTCGGCGGCCACCTGCCAGCCCGACAGGTAGATGGCCTTGATGCCGGCCTTCACCTGCTGCATCGCCTGGCCGCCCGTCAGGGCCCCAAGGCAGTTCACGTACGGCTCGGTGTTGACCAGCTTCCAGAGCTTCTCGGCGCCGAGGCGTGCCAGGGTGTGGTCGATCTGCACGCTGCCACGGAGGCGGACGACGTCATCGGCGGTGTAGGTGCGGCGAATGCCGGCCCAACGCGGATCTTTCGCCCAGGAATCTCTCAGTTGTTGAGCGGGATTCGTCATGTCATCGTCCTCTGGTGGTATTCGTTGCGGGCAGACACACCGGACTCCGGCATTGTGTTGCACCGCACAATGAAGAATAGTCGCGCGGTTCGGTCCGGGCAAGCGTGAAATGTCCGCATCCGGGACAATCGGTTTCATGCAGCTCGTTCTGTTCAATAAACCTTTTCAGGTGCTGCCGCATTTCACCTCGCCGGACGGCCGCCGCTGCCTCGCCGATTACCTGTCGCTGCCGGGCCTGTACCCCGCCGGGCGGCTCGATTACGACAGCGAAGGCTTGATGGTATTGACAGATTTCGGTCCCTGGCAGGCTCGCATCAGCCAACCGGGTTCGCCGCTCGCAAAACGTTACCGGGTGCAGGTCGAGGGCGATCCCACGGACGCAGCACTCGAGCCCTTGCGGCGGGGTCTCCTGCTCAACGACGGGCCGACCCGCCCGACGCCAGCTCGCGTAATCGCCGAGCCCGAGGGACTGTGGCCGCGCGACCCACCAATCCGCCGTCGCAAGGCAATTCCCACCGCGTGGATCGAACTCGAACTGAACGAGGGCCGCAACCGACAGGTGCGGCGGATGACGGCTGCGGTCGGCTTGCCGACGCTGCGACTCATTCGCTGGGCGGTGGGACCCTGGACGGTCGAGGGACTTGCGCCCGGCCAGTCGCGCTCGGTGTCGCGAACCGAGGCCGCAGCCGCGCTGGCTGCCGGCCGGCGTGAACCGCCGACCGTCAGGTCGAACGGGCCACGGTCGCGATCCGCATCGCGAGTTCGAGGGCCTGTTCGTAATTGAGCCGCGGGTCGACCTGCGAGCGGTAGTCCTTCGCGAGATCGGCCTCCGCGAGGCCGCGGGCGCCGCCGGTGCATTCGGTGACGTCCTCGCCCGTGAGTTCGAAGTGCACGCCACCGAGGTAGCTGCCCATCGCGCGGTGCACCTTGAACGCGGCCTCTAGCTCCGCCAGGATGTTCTCGAAGCGGCGCGTCTTCACGCCCGCTGCCGTCGACTCGGTGTTGCCGTGCATCGGGTCGCACACCCACAGCACGGGCACGCCCGTGGCATGCACGGATTCGATCAGTCCGGGCAATTTTGCCTCGACGTTCCTGGCGCCCATGCGATGGATCAGCACCAGTCGCCCCGCTTCATTGCCGGGATTGAGCGTGTGGCAAAGGCCCTGCACCCACGCGGAATCCATCGACGGCCCGACCTTCACGCCGATCGGGTTCGAGATGCCGCGGCAATACTCGACGTGTGCGCCGCCGAGATCGGCCGTGCGCATGCCGATCCACGGCAGGTGCGTCGAGAGGTTGTACCAGCGCTCGCTGCGCGGAATGAAGCGCGTCTGCGCCTGCTCGTACAGCAGGTGCAGCGCCTCGTGGCTCGCATAGAACGGGGCCCGGCTCGCCTCGTGAACCCGGCTGCCGCTGATCGCCTCGAAGAAATCGAGCGAGTCCGCGATCGACGTCGCAATCTGCCGGTATTGATCCGCGAGCGGTGAATGCTGCATGAACCCCAGGTCCCAGTACTCGGGGTGGTGCAGGTCAGCGAAGCCGCCGTCGATCAGCGCACGTACGAAATTCAGCGTCAGTGCCGCACGTTCATACCCGCGCAGCAGCAACTCTGGATCCGGCTCGCGCTCGGCTGCTGTGAAGCCGGGTCGGTTGACGAGATCGCCGCGGTAGCAAGGCAGCGTTACGCCATCCCTGGTCTCGGTGTCGGTGGAACGCGGTTTGGCGTACTGGCCGGCAAAGCGCCCCACGCGAATCACCGGCTTCTTCATCCCATGCAGCAGCACCAGGCTCATCTGCAGCAGGATCTTGAGCTTGCGGGCGATCTGGCCCGAGTCGCAGTCGGTGAAGGACTCGGCGCAGTCCCCGCCCTGCAGCAGGAACCGCTCGCCCCGCTGTGCCTCGGCGATCTGCCGCTTGAGCGCATCGACTTCCCAGGACACGACGATCGGGGGCAGCCGGCTAAGGGAATCGACCGCCCGCGTCAGTGCCACCGGATCCTTGTAGGACGGCTGTTGCTGCGCCGGACGCGACGTCCAGCTCGACGGCGACCATTCAGGAATGTGAGGTACGGCGTTCATCCCCTTGATCCTACCGGTAAACTTTGCAATGCAAAAGAAACCGGATGTACGGCAGGACCCGGTTTCGTCAGAATCGCGCCCCTCAAAACAGAATTCGCCGGCGGTCGGCCGTTTGGTTCACCGCAAAAGCGTTGGCAGGAGTTTTCGACGATGCAGAAGGTACTCATCCTGGGGGCTGGCAAGATCGGCGCCCTCATCTCCGGCTTCCTCGCGGAATGCCGGGATTACGAAGTCCACGTGGCCGACGTCAACGGCAATGCCGCCAATTCCGTAGTGGCGGCTCACGGCCTGCCTAACCTGCACGCCTACGAACTCGATGCCTCGAACCCGGCGCTGCTCGAAGCCCACCTGCGTCGGCACCCGGCCGACACGATCATTTCCAGCCTGCCCTTCTATTGCAACGTGAAGGTGGCCGAGATCGCGCGCAAGGTGAACGCTCACTACTTCGACCTGACCGAGGA
>JAPLSF010000139.1 GCA_026398785.1 Pseudomonadota bacterium
CAGGATCGCTTCGACGCCGTAGGCGCCGAGGAGGCCATCGCCGAGTTCGAAGATCACGACATCGGGCTTGCCCTGGGTCATCTCCGTGAGCATGGTCCGTGTGAGAGCGGGACCGGACGCGGCGGTCGTCGTGACGATGCCGAAGTCCGTGAAGATCTGGCTGCGGCGCGCCCCCGCGTCTTCCATCGCGAGAATGTCCCTGCGCAGCGAGACGCCCGTCGCCTTGAAGGCATGCACGGCAAGGCCGCGATGCCGCATCCGGCTCACGATCGCGCAGGCAGCCGCCGTCTTGCCGGCTTCCATGCACGTGCCCGCGAGTGCCACGACCGGCACGCCGTGCGTGTCGAGCGTCGCGGCCTGGTCGAGCCGGTGGTACCCGACGCGCGCGGGCACCCCGATGCGCTCGCCGAGGAACGGGAACTGCAGCACGCAGCCGAGCACGCGCGCGTCGAACGGCTGGCCCCGGTCGGGGTTCACCGAATCGCAGATGCCGAGCACGCCGCCGATGTTGAGCACCTGGATGATGTCGCCCACCGCCACCTTCTCAGGGATGTGGCCGGAATATCCGAACAGTGCCTGTCGATGGCCGAGCGCGCCGACCATCACGTCGCCCTTCGACACCTTGGCCATGCGGCCACTGGTGAGTTCGAGCTGGTTGTAGGTCGACTTGTTGGTGAGCACCTCGACGACCAGCACCACGCCTTCCTCGCACGGAATGTCGGTGGTGGCGACGCGCAGCTCGTGGCCGAGGCCGCAGGCCTGCGCGATGGAAGCGATCTTGTCGACGACGACAGTCTTCATCTGCATGACGTTTCTTCCCGGGCCGAAGCCGGTGCTCAGTTGCGCCCGGCGCGCGTGTAGAAGATGCCCGGCAGCGCCAGCATCTTGGAGAAGCCGTGGGCTTCCTCGGCCGTCCATTCACCGGCGGACTCACCGTACGCGCCCTTCGACGCCTTCATCAGCGAGTACTTCGACGAGGTGCCCTCGATGAAGGCCACGCCCGGACGGAACAGGACGTGCACCTCACCCGTGACGCGCTGCTGCGTCGAGACGAAGAAGGCCTCCATGTCGCGACACACCGGGTCGAGGTGCTGGCCTTCGTGTACGAGGTCGCCATACGGTGAAGCGAGCGTGTCCTTGAGCCGGGCCTGTCGCGCAGACAGCACCAGCTTTTCGAGTTCGCGATGCGCCGTGAGCAGCACTTCGGCCGCCGGCGCTTCGAATGCAACGCGGCCCTTGAAGCCGATGATCGTGTCACCCAGGTGAATGCCGCGGCCGACGCCGAATCTCGCGCCGATCGTCTCGACCTGCTCGATCAGGCTGACGGCGTCGAGCTGCTTGCCGTCGAGCGAACTCGGTACACCTGCTGTGAAGCCGATCGTGTGTCGTTCCGGCGGATGCGGGTGCGTGAAGGCGTCCTTCGTGAGTACCCAGGCCGCGTCGGGAATGCAGGTCTCGGAGACCAGCGTTTCCTTGCCGCCGATCGTCACGCCCCAGAGGCCGCGATTCACGGAGTAGGCCGCGCCGAACGGCGGCACCGGGAGCTTGCGCGCCTGCAGGTATTCCAGCTGCTCGGGCCGCTTGAACGCCTGGTCGCGGACCGGCGCGAGAATCTCCAGTTCGGGTGCAAGCGTCCGCAGCGCGACTTCGAAGCGCACCTGGTCGTTGCCCGCCGCGGTCGAGCCGTGGGCCACGACATCGGTTCCCAGCTGCCTTGCGAACTGCGCGACGGTCTGCGCCTGCAGCACGCGCTCGGCTCCGACGCACAGCGGATACAGGTTGCCGCGACGCACGTTGCCCATGACCAGGTACTTGAGCACCTGCTCGAAGTAGGCAGGACGCGCATCGACCAGGTGGTGCTCGACGGCACCGAGCGTCTGCGAGCGTTCCTCGAGGACTTTCGCCGCCGCGGCATCGATGCCGCCCGTGTTGACGGTCAGCGTGACGATCGGGCGACCGTGCTTTGCCGCCAGCCAGGGTACGCAGAATGAGGTGTCGAGTCCGCCGGAAAAAGCGAGCAGGATGGGCTTGGCGCCCAGGGGTTGCGTGGTCATCGGGAAGTCTCAGCGTCCGAAGTGGGTACGGAGGTGGTCGTGCAGGCGGCGTTGCGCTTTCGCACTTTCCGTCGCGATGAAGATCGTGTCGTCGCCGGCGATGGTGCCGATGACTTCGGGCCAGCCCGCCTTGTCGAGCGCGATGGCGACGCTCTGGGCGGTGCCCACTGACGTGCGCAGCACCGTCAACGTGGGCCCCGCGGCGCGGTAACCTTTGACGAATGAGCGGACCGTCTCGAAGTGGCTCGGAGTGAGCGCGTCTTCGCCGTCCGGCAACAGGTAACGGTCGCCGCCCTTGACCACGCCGAGTTCGCGCAGGTCGCGGCTGACGCTGGACTGGGTCGCGTCGTGGCCCTCGCGGTGGAGCAGGGTGACCAGCTCGGCCTGACGCGCGACAGCGTTCTGCCGCAGGATGCGGACGATCGCATCGCGACGCTGGGTCTGGGCATTGAGGTCGGCGGCCAAGGGCGTTGTGTCCGGCTGAGGTGAATAAAAGGTGCGCAAATGTGCATAATTATGCAGAGCGTGTCAAGCCCGGAGTTCCCGGAATGAAGGACTGGCGCCTGGAACACTTCCGCGGCCTGCAGGCGCTTGCGCGCACGGGCCTGCATTTCTGCAAGGACGAATACGACCGCGAACGCTACGAAGCCATCGAGCGCATCGCGTCGGAACTGCTCGCCGCCGGCGCCGGTGCCGATCCGGCCGAGCTGCGGGCCGAGTGGTCCCGGGAGGGCGGTTACGTCACGCCGAAGGTCGAGGTACGCGGCGCCGTGTTTCGACCGGCAGACGGCAAGGTGCTGCTGGTCCGCGAAACGATGGACGGGTTGTGGACCCTGCCCGGGGGCTGGGCCGACGTTAACGACTCGCCCTCGGGTGCCGTCCGCAAGGAAATCGAGCAGGAGTCGGGTTTTCGCGTGCGGGTGGTCAAGCTCGCGGCGCTGTACGACCGCAACGCACACGGCCACACGCCGTCACTGCATCACAGCTGGAAGGCGTTTTTTCTCTGCGAGATCGAAGGCGGCGAGGCTCGCGGCAGTTACGAGACGGATGGGGTCGATTTCTTCGACCCGGACGATCTCCCGCCCATGTCCATCGGCCGGTGTACGCCGCAGCAGGTCATGCGCATGCGGCAGCATTTCCTGCGCCCGGGGATTGCGACGGACTTTGATTGAGGTTTCATGCAGGCGGCGAAGGTTCGGTGGCGTTCGTTCCGGGTCTTCTCCGGGCGAGCGGAAAGGCAGACACGCTCGCCCGGAGAAGACCCGGAACGAACGCCTGATCGACGGCGCCTGAGCGAATTCTCGTCAAAGCCCGCGAATTCGCACGGCGCATGAATCGACGACGAGGTCACATCGCATGACCCGCTACGGATGGGTCGCGACCAGCAATTTCCATGGCTCTGTCACCTATTCGTATTGGTGGAGGTCGTTCTGATCTCATCTGATGCGTGCCGTGCGCCGAAAGCGGTCGTCGATGGCGAAAGCACGACCCACAACTGCCCTCAATCAAGCGCCAAGCGAACCCAGCACATCAGCCTCAGACTGCTTGAGCAGCGCCTTGAGCAATGGTGGCGAGAAGTGCCGCTGTACCGAGATGGCGTAGAAGTTCTCGTTCAGGTCCGGCACCACGCCGTACTCAACCAGGCGCCCGCTGCGCAGCTCGTCCTGCACCACCACCGTGGGCAGCAACGCCACGCTATCGGAGTCGCGGGCCAGCAGGCGCAGCAGCGCCATGTCGTCGACCTCGGCGCGCAGCCGGTAGCGGATGCCCAGCCGCTCGCACATCAGGTCGAAACCGGCGCGGATGTCGTTGTCGCGTCCCGGCAGCAGCAGTGGCACCTCGGCGAGTTCGTCGGGAAACCGGAACGCGCGGCGCTTGGGCCGGGGCTTGCCCACCAGGCTTACGGGCTGGCGCGCAATGCGCCGGCATCGCCACGGGTCATCGGCGCTGGCGTGCACCTGCCGGTTGGACAGGATCAGGTCCAGCGTGTGCACCCGCAGCCGCGACAGCAGGTCGACCAGGCTACCGGACTGCAGCACGAGTTCGACATCGGCGCGCTCGAGCAGCGGCCGCAGGAAATTCTCCTGGAAGTTGCGCGACAGCGTGGCCACGGCGCCGACGCGCAGCACCTGGCGTTCTTCGCGGCGGCCTTCGCGCAGCAAGGCCGTCAGCTCGGCCCCTGCCGAGAAGATCGAATCGGCATAGCCCAGCGCCAGCTGCCCGGCTTCGGTGAGCTGCAGGCCGCGGCCGACACGCGCGAACAGCGGCTGGCCGAGCTGCTCTTCGAGCTGCCTGATCTGCGCCGAGAGCGCCGACTGCGAAACGTGCAGCCGGGTCGCAGCGCGGGTGAGGTTGCCCTCCTTGGCGACGGCCCAGAAGTAATGCAGGTGATGAAAGTTCAAGCGGGGCATGTGACCACCGTTCTGTTCAGAAGAACGTAACGTGCTAAACAATGCATTTTACGGAATGGTATCAGAGAGGCAAAGTGCACTCGTTGCCCCACTCGGACCAGGCCTTGAATCTGCAACCCGACATCGTCTTCACCCTGTCGACCTGGCATGCCGCCCTGCTGTTCGGGCCGGCGCTGTCGGCCGCTGCGGCGGCTCTGTTTGCTGGTCCCGGCGCCGCCAATGCCGCAGCGTGGCGCGGCGCGCGCTGGGCGGCGTCGGCGGCCGTAGGCTTCGCAGCCTTCTCGCTGGCCTTGATACTTTGCGGGTCGGAGGGCTCGGGTCACGGCGTGCGCGCCGATGCCGTCGGCGCCGTGCTGCTGCTGCTCGTGGCCTTCGTCGGCTGGGTCATCGTGCGCTACTCGCAGCCCTATCTGAATGGCGAGCGCGAGGAGCGCCACTACGTGCGCTGGCTGATGGCGACGCTGGCTGCGGTCAGCGTGGTCGTGACCACCAACCATGTGCTGGTGTTGGCGCTGGCCTGGACGGCCACGAGCCTGGCGCTGCACCGGTTGCTCACCTTCTTTGGCGAGCGGTCACCGGCGGTGATGGCCGCGCACAAGAAGTTCATCGTCGGCCGCGTTGCCGACCTGTGCATGCTGGCCGCCACCGGCCTGTTGTTCCAGGCCTTCGGCACGCTGCACATCGATCAACTCGCCGCGCGCGCCGCCGCCGCGCCGCACTTGCCCGGCGCCGCGCAGGCCGCAGTGCTGCTCATCGCCTGCGCCGCCCTGCTCAAGTGCGCGCAGCTACCCTTCCACGGCTGGCTGATCCAGGTGATGGAGGCGCCCACGCCGGTCTCGGCGCTGCTGCACGCCGGTGTCGTCAACCTCGGCGGCTTTGTGCTGATGCGCTTTGCGCCGTTGGTGGCCGAGGTGCCCGCAGCCCAGGTGCTGCTGGTGGCCGCAGGGACGGCCACCGCAGTGCTGGCGGCGCTGGTGATGACCACGCGCATCAGCATCAAGGTGATGCTCGCCTGGTCGACCTGCGCGCAGATGGGCTTCATGCTCATGCAGTGTGGCCTGGGTGTGTGGGAGATGGCGCTGCTGCACCTGGTGGCGCATTCGCTGTACAAGGCTTACGCCTTCCTCGGTGCGGGTGGTGCGGTGCGCCGCGCGATGCTGGTGCAGCTCACGCCGCGGGCTGCGGCGCCCGGCCCGCTGGCGCTGGCCGTGGGTGCGCTGGTCGGCGTGGGCATGACGCTGTTGGCCGGCGCCGCCGTGGGTTGGCTGCTGCCCGGTGACGCGGCCTCGCCTGCGGTCTGGGTGCTGGGGGGTGTCGTCGCGCTGGCGCTGGTGCCGCTGGTGCACGCGCAGTCGCTGCGGCTGGGTGGCCCGTGGCTTGCGGCACTCGGCGCGGGTGCCTTCGGCGTTGCCCTTGCGTACCACGCCCTGCACGCAATGCTCGCGGGGTGGCTGCTGCCGAACGCGGCTGCCCCGGCAGCCGCGCTGTGGGTCGGCGTGGCAGTGGCCTTCGGCGCGCTGTTCCTGCTGCAGTCAATCATCACCGTCGCGCCCCAGGGTGCGCTGGCGCGCGGGTTGTACCCATGGTTCTACGGCGGGTTGTTCCTCGACGAGAAGTTCAACCGCATCGCCTTCGCTCTGTGGCGCCCGCCGGGGCCGACGGTCGCGACTTCGCCGCTGCCCGCGGCCGACACGACCACCGCAACCGATACCGCAATAGCCGGAGGCCGCGCATGAACGCCGTTGTCGAAGCCCCCCTGCTGCACGCACAGCGCCTGGCCGCCCACATCGCCACCGCCGCCGCGCGCGTGGCGCCGACCTGGCCGTTGGACGAGTTCATCGCCGTCAACCCTTACTGGGGCTGGGTCGGCCGCCCGATGCCCGAGGCCGCCGCGGCGCTGGGTACGCTGGCCGGCACGCGACTGACGATGCCGCGCGAATGGTTCCAGGAGCAGTGGGCCGCCGGCCGCCTGCAACGCCGGCACCTGGATGTCGCGGCCGCAGACGAAGTCGCCGCGACGCACACGAACGGCGCCGACGATGCCCGCGTGCTATCACTGGTCAGCGAACTCGTGTCGGCGCTGCAAAGCCCATCGGCGCCGCTGTCGCGCCTGCCGCTGGTTACCGACCTGCGCGACCGCGGCGCGCCGCCGCGGCCCGGCCTGCGCTGGGCCGATCTCGTCACCCACCAGATCAGCCAGCACTGCGCGGCGTACTTCGACCGCCATCAGGCAAGCTGGGCGATGGACCGCTCGCACGGCCTGTACGACAGCTGGCGCCAGCAACTCGCCGCCGATCACGGCCTGCCCTGGCGCCAGAGCCGCGCCGCGCTGCGCGCCCGTCTTGCCGCTCTCCCCACTGCGCCGCAGGCACTGATCGCCGCCGCGCTGGATGGCATGGCCGTGCCCGAGGACGGCCACGAGCCTTACCTCAGCGCCGTGCTGATGGCCATTGGCGGCTGGGCTGCCTGGTGCGCCTACGAGCGCTGGCAGGCACGTCTGGGCGGCGGCGACGACGACAAGATCGTGGATCTGCTCGCCATCCGCTTGGCCTGGGAGTGGCTGCTGTTCGAAGATGCCGTGCACGGTTCGCTGCCGGCCGACTGGGCTGAACATTGGCGGGCGGCACAGGCGGCAGCCGACGCGCTCCGGCAAGCACAGCGCACCGACTGGCTGCTGCAAAGCGCCGCCGAGATCGCCTACCGTGAGCCGCTGATCGAAGGGCTGAGCCAGCCACAGCCTGCCGCCGCTCTCCCGCCGCCGGCCGTGCAGGCGCTGTTCTGCATCGACGTGCGCTCCGAGGTTTTCCGCCGCGCGCTGGAGTCGGTCAGCCCTGCCGTGCACACGCGCGGCTTCGCCGGTTTCTTCGGCCTGTTCATCGCCTACTCGCCCATTGGCAGCGCGCTTACGCGGCCGCAGCTGCCGGGCCTGCTGTCGCCGGCGCATTGCGTGAGCGAAAACGCCGACAGCGCCGGCCTGGGCCAGGTGCTGGCCACGCAGCGCCGCAACGCGCTGCAGTGGCGCCAGCGCTGGGCCGAGTTCCGCGCCGCGCCTGCCTCGGCCTTCAGCTTCGTCGAGACCATGGGCTTGCTGTACGGCCCCAAGCTGTTCGCCGACAGCCTGCCGTCAAGCGCCACTCCGGCGCGCTGGGAGGATGCCGGCCTGCCGTCACGGGCCGCCGCCGCACTGCGGCCCTGCCTGCCCCAAACCGCCAACGATCCCGCCGCAGCTGCCGCCATGGCCAAGGGCATCCTCGGTGCCATGGGCCTGGTGAGCGGTTTCGCGCCGCTGGTGCTGCTGGTCGGCCACGGCAGCCGCAGCGCCAACAACCCGCATGCCGCCGGCCTCGACTGTGGCGCCTGCGGCGGCCAGACGGGCGAGGTCAACGCCCGCGTACTCGCGGACATGCTCAACACCCCGGCCGTTCGCGAGCACCTGCGCGGTCTGGGCATCGACGTGCCCGTCGGCACGCACTTCCTGCCCGCACTACACAACACCACCACCGACGAGGTGCTGCTGTACGACAACGATGCCGTACCGGCTGCGCTGCAGCCCGAGCTCGCGCAACTCGGCGCGTGGCTCGAGGCCGCAGGCCAGCACGCGCGTGCCGAGCGCGCACAAAGCCTGGGCCTCGGCACCCTTGCCGCGGATCACGCCGCGTTGAAGCAGTCGCTGCTCGAACGCGCCAACGACTGGGCGCAGGTGCGGCCCGAATGGGGCCTGGCCGACAACGCCGCCTTCATCGTCGCGCCGCGCGCGCGCAGCCGACACCTCAACCTGGCAGGCCGCAGCTTTCTGCATGACTACGACCACCGGCTCGACCCCGACCTGGGCGTGCTTACGCTGATCATGACCGCGCCGATGGTCGTCACCCACTGGATCAACATGCAATACCACGCCTCGACCGTGGACAACCGTCGTTACGGCAGCGGCAACAAGGTACTGCACAACGTGGTTGGCGGGCATTTGGGAGTGTTTGAGGGCAATGGCGGCGACTTGCGCATCGGGTTGCCTATCCAGTCGCTGCACGACGGCCATACCTTGCGCCACACACCGCTGCGGCTGAGCGTCTTCATCGAAGCGCCGCAGGCCGCGATCGACGCCGTGATGGCCAGCCATGAGATCGTGCGACAGCTCGTCGGCCACGGCTGGCTGCACCTGTTCAGGATTGACCCGGAAACGAGCGCCATCGAGCGGCATGACCACGGGCAGTGGGTGGCGGCGGCGGGTGGCACATGACGGGGCGATAGTGCTGATGGAACCACTTGCGATCGTGGTGCCTGGGCGCTGGGCTGAACACCGTCATCGCGATGACGCAACTCACCCACCTGCAACGGCTCGAGGCCGAGAGCATCCACATCATGCGCGAGGTTGTGGCCGAGGCTGAGAACCCGGTGATGCTCTACATGAAGGGCGAGTCGGTCCGCGTGTTTCCGATCAGCAACTGGACCGAGCTCGACATCTGGCAGTACATCCACCTGGAGCAGATCCCGATCGTATCGCTTTACTTGGCCGCCAGACGGCCGGTGGTCGAGCGCGACGGCATGCTGATCATGGTCGACGACGATCGCATGAAGTTGCACCCCGGCGAGGTGTCCGTGATGAAGCCCGTGCGCTTCCGCACCCCGGGCTGCTACCCGCTGACCGGGGCGATGGAGTCCGAGGCGCAGACGCTGCCGGCCGTCATCCAGGAGATGTTGCTGGCCCGTACCAGCGAACGGCAGGGCCGCGTGATCGACCGCGACAGCGCCGCCCCGAGTGTGGCTAAGGACGACGAGTTGTATCCGGCGCCTCCGCGAGGGTCTGCGAGTCAAGGCAGGTCATGGTCGGCTCCATCACCGGCGTGTCGATACCGTGCGGCGATAGATTGACCTGACCGGAAGCTGCCGATCATGGCCGACCGTTCCTGGCCGTTCTTCCCCTTGGCGGCAAGATTCCTACCGGGATACGCAAGTCTCCGACGATCTCATGTGCCCGTTACTCAGGCGCGTGACGTCAGGGTGGAGTTCCGTGCTTCTTCCGGCGAGCGTGTCTGCCTGTCCGCTCGCCGGAAGAAGCACGGAATTCCGCCCTGTCAAACAGCGGACCAACGAGCAGCAGGCCTACCGCTCAATCCGATACTCGACATCCGCACTCTGCTCGATGCCCGCCTCGGCCTTCAGCGACCACCGTTCGTTCAGGCTGTACCTGAGTTTGATGGTATTGATTGCCTCGGCGATCGAGATGCCGTAACTAACGTACAGCTTCGGTGACAGTGCCTTGCCGAGCACCACCGTCGTGTCGTTGCTGTCGCCATCGCGCTCGAGCGAGACTTCGTCGAGGCCGAGCTTTGTTCCGAGGCCGCCAAGCAGCAGGCCGCCGCCGCTCACCGCCAGGTTCTCGGCGGCCTGGTTGACGCTCGCGGCTTCGCCGGATTGCAGCGTGTCGATCGAGCGTCCCGTCAGCAGGTACGACAGCGCCTCGTTGCTCGGCATTGCCGGCTGCGAGGTGATCGAGATGAACGGTTGCGCAATCGTCCCACGCACGTTGACCGTCACCGTGATGTCCGCGTCCTTGATCTTGCGCTCGGCCACGATATCGAGCACCGGCTCCGTGAGAGGCGAGTCGTTGTACGACAGTGTGCCCCGGGTGATGCGAACGTCCTGGCCGAATGCTTTGTACTGGCCTTCGGCCACCCTGATGACGCCATTGCCGCGGGCCACGTCGTCCGGCACGGTCGAGACGGTCACGCCGCCCTCCAGGCGTGCCTTCAGGCCGTAAGCATCCACGCGCACGGCATCGCCGAGTGTCACCTTGATTCGGCTCGTGACCCGGTCCCTCGACGACGGCTCCGTATCCTCGACGTCCGCGACGCCGACAATACGCTCGTCGGGCGACGTGCTGACCGAGGTCGTGAGCTCGCGCGGCGAGATTCGCGCGTTCGGAATCTTCACCTCGCCTTCGGCGTGGTAACCATTGGCACCAGCGTGCAACACGATGTCGGGTGACGCGAGGAGCCGCAGCTCCGGTGTGTCGGACACCAGCAACTGATCGCCGCGCAGCCGCATGGCGCCGGTCATGACGCCTTCCGGCCAGGTGAAGTTGCCGTCGATCGTCAGCTTGCCCTTGCCGGTCTCGCCGGTCGCATCGAACTTGAGAGCATCGCCGTTGAACGAGCCATCAGCCTGCAGTGCCGTGACTTTCAGGTTGGTCCGGTAGAGTTCCAGCACGCCGTCGCGCACCTGGAAGTCGCCATCGAACGTCGGCTGGCCGACGGTGCCTCCAAGCATGACGTTACCGTCGAGCCGGCCGGCCGCGCGGTCGATCTCCGGCACCAGCAGTGGCAGGACCTTGATCGCTTCGGACGTCCCCTTGATGTGCCCGGTCAGCGTCGAGTCGAGCGGTGCGCCCGGGTGCCGCTGCACCAGCGCTTCGCCCTGCACCCTGGTGGATTCGTCGATGTCGATGTCGAGGGTTGCATGAATCTGCGTGGGTTCGGCCAGCACGTCGAAACGGCTGCTGCCCAGCCGGATGCGTTCGACGCGGAACTTGTTACGCTGCACGTTGATAGTCGGCTCGTGCACGAGCAGCGTCGAACCGCCGATCCACTCCTTGCCCGGCGACTTTTCCGCCCAACCGCCGGCCTGCAGTCGGCCGTCGAACTCGCGCCAGCCGAGCAGCGAGCGCAGGATGCGCTGCAGTGGCCAGTCTTCCGCGCTGTACAGCACGCGCCACGACAGCGGCTGTGGGCGGTACTCGCCTTCGATGCACAGCCGCGCGTCCCGATCCGTGCGCAGGCACAGCGGTGCCGCACGCCACAGCGCTGGACCGAGCACCAGCGCCGCCGGCTGGATCAGGCGCGCATCGCCTTCGGGAAACTGGATCTCGGCCTGCGACAGGTCGCCGGCCCACTGGCTCCGCCCCAGGTCGTAGCTGCCATCGGCGACAAATTCGCCGCGGAATTCGGTAATGCGGCGACTGGGGTCGCCGGGCGAGGCAAAGTCGAGCGTGACCTGGTGATCGCCGACGAAGCCCGCGAGGCTGCCGCGTGCAAAGTCGAACGCGAGTCCGGCAGCCTCGATGGTGCTGGCGCTGAACGCGATACTCGAACGACGCTCGTCGCTCGAGTCGATGTCCGCCTCGGCGTCGAAGCTCGCGACCTGCACGCCGGAGTAATCGAAATGCCGCACGCGTGCGGTGCCGGCGATGACCGGACGTGCGGGCGTGCCACGAGCCGTGCCGCGCGAGACGAGTGTCCCAGCCATGCCGGGCACGGCAACGGCCAGCGAACGCAGGTCGACATTCCAGTTCAGGTCGAGCGCGTTCGTGCCGATGCGACCGTTGACGTCGGCGAAGGATGTGCCGTTCGCAATGCGCACGTCCTTCAGGTCGAACACGCCGTTGCGGTGTGCGATCTCACCGCGCCCGTTCAGCGGCCGGCCAAACATCGTGCCGGAGAGTGCGGTGAGTCGGGCAGTCCACGGCGCCGCCGCGCTGAGTCCCATGCCCGTAATCGATCCCTTCGCGTTGATGCGGCCTTCGACTCCCGGCCGCAACTCGCTGATCGCGAGCCCCTGCGCGTCGACGTCGAAATTCCACGCCTGGTTGCCGGACCATGACAGTGCACCGCGGCCTTTGATCCGCCCGCGCAGCGCGTAACCGTCGAAGCGATCGAGCACGACGCCCGTCCTGTTGACGACGCCGGCAGCCTCGAAGCTCGTCGACGGAATGGCGGGGCCAGCGACCTGTGCGCGCGTCGTGAACCGGTACGGCAGCGAACCTGCCAGCGTGTACACGCCCTGCGGGCTTTGCACGGTGGGCTCGCCATCGAGCTCGATGGGCCATTGCAGCGCCGACCATTCACCGTTCAGCGCCAGCAGCGGCAGCGTGCCTGCCGGTGCGTCGGCATCCGGCAGCTTGATCGTGCCGCTCGAAATCACCGTGAGCCCCATGCGCGGCAGCCACACCTGCAGGTTGGCGAGCGCAATCGTCCGCTCTTCCCATCGACCGGCGCCCTGCACGCGCAACTGCTGGTTCGGCAGCGCCGGCGAGGTCAGCGTCCCGTCGATCCCGAGCGATGCGAGGCCTGCGGCGAGCGTGATCGTGCCCGTCAATTGCGGCAAGCGTCCGGCAGGTACCCAGGGCGAGCCATCGAATGCAGTCATGCGGAAGGTGCCTTCCGCTCGCGGTTGGTCCGTCAGGTCGAGCAGCGTGCCCGCAAAAGTAAGTTTTGCCGGCGCATCGAGAAAGATGTCCGCGCCGAGCCGGTCGAGATCGCCTCGCGTGACGACACGGAAGCGATAGTCGAATGCATCGCCCGGGAGACGCCATTCGCCGCGCAGGTCGGTCCGCAAGCCCAGCGGCTCGCTGGCACGCAGCGCCAGATTGCCGGTGATGCGACCGTCCGGTCCGCGTACGTCGAGGGGATCGAGGCCGAGCCGCCAACGCGTCAGGTTGAGCGACCCTTTGGCTGCGCGCGCTTCGATGCGCTGACCGCTCTCCAGCGTGAGCGCGATATCGCCGAGCCGGAAGTCCGGTGCCGTGATTTGCAAGCCGGCCGGCAGGAAATACATGGGCGTTTCGGGTTGCGGCGGTCGTTCCTTGAGTGTCACCTCCACGCGCGACACCTGCAGCCCCTCGAGTCCAAGGTGGCCGACGATCAGGCCGCTCGGCTCGGGATTCACGGTCAGGCCGCGCGCGACGATGTGCGCTGCTGCGTGATCGACAACGATGCTGTCCGCTGTCAACGGTCCGGCGATTGAGCCGCGCGCGCCGCGCACCTCGATTTTCAAAGTGGGCAATCGGCTCAGCTGCGCGATCGCGAAGTCCAGTCCCTGCTGCGTGAAGAGCAGCCAGTGCAGGAACAGTGCACCGCCGCCGGCCAGCGCCAGCAACAGTCCGATGACCACGAGTGAGCGGCGGCGCACGCTACAGCACCTGCGTGATGTTCAGGTGGAAGCGCGGCTTCAGGTCGGGCTGCGACAGCGCCTGCGCCACGTCGAAGCCGATCATGAGCATCGGTAGTTTCCAGCGCACGCCGACGCCGACCGAGTATTCGAGCGGCGTGCTCCAGTCGTTGAATGCGTTGCCCGTATCGAAAAACACGGCGCCGCGGAAGTTGCGGGGGAAGTCGCGCTCGAATTCGACGCTGGCGACGACTTTGTGTTCGCCGCCACCGCCCTGGCCCGACGACGTGCCGATTTTGGTATCACTTGCCGGTAGCGGCGGGCTCAGCGAGTTGAGTGCGAAGCCACGAACGCTGCGGTCGCCGCCCGCGAAAAACCGCTGCGAGGCGGGCAGCTCCGAGAGGTCGTTGACCCAGCTGGTACCGAACTCCGTGCGACCACGAACGTACCAGGGCCCACGGATCGGCCACACGCGCTCAGCCCGGCCATAAAAGCGCAGATACGAAGCGGCAGATCCCAGCGATGCCGGGCTGCCGCTCAATTCGACGTAATAGGCTGCGTCACGCACCCACCCGGTCAGGAAGTTCGGCGGCAGGCTTGCATAGCTGATGCCTGGGATCAGCAGCAAGGCATCGTCTGAGCCGCCGTCGGGATAGATCGTGCGCTCATCGTTGAGTTTCAGGAACATCACCTGCTGCCAGCGTCCGAAGACCTGCGTCAGGCCACCGGTGAGCTCGGTGCGCTGGCTCCTGAGATCGCCGATGTCCTCATCGACGTAGGCGAGCGAGAACTCGAGTTTCTCCAGACTTGGGTCGCCGACCGGAATCACGTAGCGAGCGAGGGCCTCGTAGCGGATCTCGGAGGCCGTGAGTTCGACGCGCGACCGGTGGCCCTTCGTATTGACCAGCCGGTTGTCCCACGTGAACTGGCCGCGAATGCCGGTGTCGGTGCCGTAGCCGGCGTTAACGGCATAGCGATTGCGCTTGATCGGCTCGACGTGGATCTTGACCGGGACCGTCAGGTTCTCACGGTCGCGTTCACCTGGCGAGACGACGACGTTAGAGAAATAGTTGCTGTCCTCGAGTGCGTACTGTGTGCCATTCAGCTTCTCCGGCGAATACGGCTGGCCCGGCGAGAAGCGCACGTAGGCCCGCAGCAGGTCGTCATCGATGACGTCCTGGTTGAGTTCCAGGGCGCCGAATTCGTAGCGGCCGCCGGTCTCGAGCGTGATGCGGGCGTCGGCGGTGAGGTCGGTGGGATTGACGAGCAGCTCGCGGCGCGTGAGCGTGGCGTCGAGATACCCGCGATCGCGCGCAGTGCGCATCAATGTGGCCTTGAGTGTCTCGTAACTGTCGTGATCGAGCCGCGTACCGGGCTTCAGCGTCGCATCGGCGACAACCTTGGTCAGCGACTTGTCCGTCGCGCCGGCGCCAATGATCTCGATGTCGACGGCTTTCATCCGCACCGGCTCGCCTGGGGCGATCTTCAGACGCACGATCCACTTGGGATCGTCGCGGCTCGTGCGGCTGCGAATGGTCGGAGCGTAATACCCATAGGGGCGCAGCGCGTCGGCGGCTTCGTCCACCGCACGGTCGGCAAGCCGCCGCACCTGCGGATCGGTCAGGTCTTCGCGCGTCACATAACGTGACAGCGTCAGGTAGGAACGGACATTGGCTGCCATGTCGTCCGGCACGCCGTCGACCTTGATCTCGATGCGTTCCTTGGGCGCGGCCGCCAACGCGCCCGTCACGCCCGCCCAGCTGAGCGTCCAGCCGAGCGCCCAGCCGAACACGAGCCGGCTGAGCAAGCTCATCCGCATTCGATGCCGGTGCGCGCCGATCGTCCTCATTCC
>JAPLSF010000219.1 GCA_026398785.1 Pseudomonadota bacterium
AAGCGCCCTCCGAGGAGGGCGCAATTCAGGGGGGAGATCGGTTGAATCGCTAGCGACCGATGCCGACAACTCCGACGGTCAGGCCGCAACCTTGCGGGCACGCGCGCCGGGTTTGCGGACCGCACGCCGCGTGCTGCGAACCACCGTCTTCGCCTTGCGGGCGCGCGCGGTCTTCGCTCTCGGCAACTCTTTCTCGGCGGTCTCGAAGACCTTGCCGTAGGTCTGCAACGCGAGCTTGGCGAGGTCACGACCCGCGTCCTTGAAGATCGCGGCGCCACGGGTCGCTTCATCGACCAGGCGATCGCGGGTCGCCGGCAACAGGTCGGTCTGGTCACGCACCAGATCCAGGACGTCTTCAGCGCGTGAGGCGTGCTCGAAACGGATGGCCGCGCCGGTCAGCGCCGCGGTGATGACCTCGGACTGCCATTCGATCAGGTTCTGCAATGCGTTCTGCGACACGACCGTGAACTTCACGCCCGAGTGCGCAACCATGCGCACCGGACTCTTCAGTGACTTGAAGTTCTCCGCCGAATCAACGAGGGCCTTACGCATAAAGCCGACCGGATTCTTGCGGAACTTCTCGACCTGGTCAGCCAGGGCCTGCGACTGCTCGCTCATGAATTCCTGCATTTCGACGATCATTTGGCTTCTCGGTGGGTAGGCTGGTTTACAGCCTTTGCTGCGTCGCAGCATACCGCACCTGTCATAACGTCACATCAGGGCTTGCCGAGGGACGCCAGGCTCACCCCCTGCACCTGGTTCGAGCGCACGCTCCGCCGATGCCCTCTCCCATCCACCTGCACACCGTCGCCGACCTGCTCGCGCGCGACCACACGCTGCAGCTCCACTGCCTGCGCTGCGATCGCTGGCGCAAAGCACCGCTCGAGCACCTCGCGACGCAAGGCCTGGCCGACCGACCCATCACGGCGCTGCGCTTTCGCTGCGTCAGGTGCGGCAGCCCCGCCCAACGGCAACTGCGTCCGCCCGAACTGCCGCCCGCCAGCGGCACCGGTTGGATGGAATGGCCGCCACGCGCCTCGCCCACGGCTACCGACAGTGAACCCGGTCGCAGGATCCAACGGTCACGCTACTGAGCGGCCGCTCGCGTCAACCACAATCGACGCCAGTCGTTTACTTCCGATAACGGCGACGACCGAGCAAGGCTACTCATGCGCACATTCTTCAGGTTGATTCCGTTGTGGCTGCTGTTGGCCGCCTGTGGTGGCGGCTCCAGCGACGGCGGCACCACACCTCCTCCGCCTCCGGCGACGCCTGGGCTCGCGAAAACCAGCTGCGGCGACTATCAGGGCAACGACCGCGGCAACAGCTGGTCGTTTCTCGGCATCCGCTATGCCGCGGCCCCGAACGGCCCGCTGCGCTGGCGCTCCCCGGAATCACCCGCCTGCCCATCCGGCACCGTGACCGCCAACGCCTACGCACCGGTCTGCCCGCAGCTCGACCGCGACAGCGGCGCGCCCGAGGGTGACGAGGATTGCCTCGCGCTCAACGTGTTCACGCCGAAGAGCGCTTTTCCGGCGGGCCGCAAACCCGTCATGGTCTTCATCCACGGCGGTGGCAACGTGGTGGGTTCTGCGCGCGAGGAAGTGGTGCCCGGCCGCTTGCTCTACGACGGCGCCGCGCTCGCCGAGGCCTCCGGCAATGTCGTCGTCACGCTGCAGTACCGCCTCGGACCGCTTGGCTGGCTCGTGCATCCCGCACTCGACGCCGAGGCACCCGACACACGCTCCGGTAACTACGCCCTCGAGGACCTGGTCGCCGCGCTCAAATGGGTCCGGCGCGACATCGCCGCCTACGGCGGCAATAGCGACCGCGTGATGATCTTCGGTGAGTCCGCCGGCGGTGTGAACGTCTGCGCGCTGCTCGCCTCGCCGGCCGCCGCCGGTCTGTTCACGTCCGCGACGATCGAAAGCGGTGGCTGTATCGCCGACACCCGCAGCACAGCGCTCACCACCGGCACCACCTTGGCCGACAACGTCGGCTGCAGCACGGCGTCCGACATCCCCACCTGCCTGCGCTCGAAGACTGCCGCTGAACTGCTGATGGCGCTGCCACCGCAGGTGAGCATCGTCGGCAGCCAGGCGCCCTACCAGCCGAACGTCGACGGCACCCTGTTGCCGACGGCGCCGCTCGAAGCGATCCGCAACGGCCAGCACAATCGCGTGCCGGTCGTCATCGGCACCAACGCCGACGAGACCGGTCGCGACGTCCCGCTCACCTTCAGCGAGGCGCAGTACCAGCTCGTCCTCACCAGCACCTTCCCGAATCCCGTGGTGCGCGCACAGGTCGCGAACCTGTATTCGTCGGCCAGCTTCGGTTCCGCACGCCGCGCCTACGTCGCGTTGACATCCGACCTCAAGTTCATCTGCCCATCCCGCACGATCGCACGCGCGCTCGCGACCGCGCAGACCGAGCCGGTGTACCGCTACTTCTTCATCGAGGTCCCCGACGCTCCCGCCTCGAGCGTCTACGGCGCCGTCCACGGACTCGAGCTGCTGTACGTATTCGGTGTGCTCGACATCCAGGGCTACTCGCCGACCGCGGCCGAACAGTCGCTGTCGACGTCCATGCAGGGGTACTGGGGCGGCATGGCCGCCAACGGCACCCCGAGCGCCGCGGGTGCGCCGGCCTGGACGCCGTACGAGGCCGGTCGCGACAACCATCTGGTCTTCGACGCCGCTGCCCTCGCCATGAGCGAGGGCGTCAACACCGCCCGCTGTGATTTCTGGGCAACGTTCGGCTTGTAGGGTCCGTCAAGGCCTGGCGGATCGACTGATCACTGGTCGCTGGTCACTGACCACTTCCTCTCGCCTACGCTTTCTTAAGGAAACAGGTCTTGAGGACCACCGTGTTGCGGCCCTGCCCGCATTCGATCGCTTCCTCGTCGGTCGGTGAGCCGGATGTTCTTGAACACCGTGCCGCGCTTCAGCGTCTCGGACGACCCCTTCACCTTCAGGTCCTTGATGACCTGCACCGAATCGCCCTCGGCCAGCGTATTGCCGTTGCTGTCTTTCACCGTCATGTCGAAACTCACCTCGCAACTGACCCGCAAGGATGAGCGCCGGTCACTTCGTACGCAACTTCGTGCGTCGACCCTCGCGCGTCGAATAACGACTCCTGGCGTCGAATTCATCCAGATCGAGCTCGACGTTCTTGCCGGCATAGACGGTGTCGCGCAGCCACGCCAGCTCTTCCTGCACCGCTTCCTGCGACCGTACTTCGACGGACCAGCAGCGACGGCCGGCATCCCACCAGTACCCGCGTTGCCTGAGCACGTCCTTGGTCTCGAACGGTGAGTTGTTCGCCCACAGCCGATACGACGGTGCGCGTGCGGAATCAAGCAGCGACTTGAGCGCCGTGCCTGCGGACTCTCCCAGGGGTTGTGCCAGCACTTCGAGCAATGCACGGCAATCGACTTCGGCGCGGTGGCCGTCGTAGAAGAATCCGCAGCGGTAGGCGAGGTATTCGAGCTTGGAACTCGCGATCCCGGCGTCGCTCCATGGCACTTCCTGCCACGAGCAACCCCACGGCAGCGTGGCGAACACGGGCAGGCGAGGCTCGAGGAACTTGCGGTCGAAGCCGGCGTTGTGCGCGATCACTATGCCAACGGACTCGAGCAGCTGACTGACGCGCACGTCGTCGATGCGCTGGTCAACGACCATTGCGTCGGTGATGCCGTGGATGGCGGTCGATGAGGGCGGGATCGGCATGCCCGGATCTTCGAGGGCATCGTAGGTCTCGAGCACCCGCCCGACGGTTCCCGTGGCGTGGCAGTACTCGAACACGACGAGCGCGAGTTCGATGACTTTGTCGGCCGTCGAGTCCGTGCCGGTGGTTTCAGTGTCGACGATTGCGGCACGCCGGACAGTGGATCCTGCAAGCGCGGGGCGCTGGCGCGCCGTATCGAGCCGGCGCAGCACCCGGTAATCCGGATGAGCTGCGAGCTTTGCCGCCATCGCTTCCAGTTTTTCCAGCTCCGACACGATCTAACGATCTCCCAGCCGATCGCAGGAACCACTGTGACTACTGCGGCTCCAACTAACCCCTTCCTGCCATGCCCTTCCTTCCCTTCCTGCCCTTCCTGTCCTTCCTAACCTTTTTCTTCGAGCCTGTACCCGGCCCCAGCCTCCGTCCGCAGCACCTGCGGTGCCGCCGGATCTGCCTCGATCTTCTGCCGCAGCCGGTGCACCAGCTGCTTGAGCAGTTGGCGGTCGCCGCTGCCGCGATGTCCCCACACGTGCGTGAGCAGCCGCTCGGTCCGCTTCGAGTCCGGCACGTCGGAGCAGCGCCCGCGCTCGTGCCAGCAGCGTGCGCGGACTGAACGGCTTGGTGAGATAGTCGTCCGCGCCGAGGTCGAGCGCCCGTACCAGGTCTTCCTCCTCGCCGCGCGCCGTCAACATCATCACGGGGATGCGCGACTGCCTGCGGATCGCCGTGCAGATGTCGAAGCCGCTGCCGCCGGGCAAGTTGATGTCCAGGATCGCGAGGTCGGGCGACTCCGCGGCAAACACCTGCAGTGCGGACGGCACGTCGACCGCCTTGACGACGACGAAACCTGACTGTGACAGCGCGAACCCGACGAGCGACAACAAATCGGGATCGTCGTCGACGATCAGGATCTTCATGACACCGCCGCATCAGCGACAGGCAAGCGGACCACGAAGCGCGTGAGTCCCTGCTCGGTGCGCATGGCCGCCACCGTGCCGCCGTGACGCTCGACGATCGACTTCACGATCCACAGTCCCAGGCCGAGGCCGCGCGGCTCGGGCTCTTCCGCAGACGCACGATGGAAGCGTTCGAAGATCGAGCCACGCTCGCTCTCCGTGACACCGGGACCAGCATCGTCCACGGTGGCTTCGAGCATGCCGTCGACGAATCGCGCGGCCATGCTGACCGTGCTGCCCTCCGGCCCGAACTTGTTGGCGTTGGCCAGCAGGTTGACGAAGACCTGTGTCAGGCGCGGCGCGTCCCCCACCAGCGCAGGCAACCCTTGCGGCACGTCCACGGCGAGCGTCTGGCCGCGTTGCGTGAA
>JAPLSF010000090.1 GCA_026398785.1 Pseudomonadota bacterium
GCCGGCGAACCCAGCACGATGATCGCGCTGCCGAGCTTGTTTTTTAGCTGATCCACGGCCGTGCGCAGCGCGGCAGCGTCCGCACCATCGACGCTGGCAGCGACGAGCTTCACGCCGTTGCCGATCGTGAGCGCTTCGGCCGCCATGTCGCGACCGCTGCCGCTCGCCAGCTTTTCCTTGAGCTGCGCGAGCTCTTTTTCCATGCGGCGTGCGCGGTCAAGCAACTGCTTGACCTTGTCTTCGACGTCGTCGCGCGAGCCACGAACGAGCCCGGCCACGTCGCGCAGTTTATGGTCCGTTTCGACCACATACTGGTAGGCGCCCTGGCCCGTGACCGCTTCGATGCGTCGCACACCGGCTGCAACGCCGCCTTCGCTCACGATCTTGAACAGCCCGATGTCGCCGGCGCGGCGCACGTGGGTGCCGCCGCAGAGCTCGGTCGAATATGCACCGATGCGCAGCACGCGTACCTGGTCTTCGTACTTTTCGCCGAACAGCGCCATCGCTCCCGCGGCCACTGCGGCGTCGAAATCCATGACTCTGGTTTCCGCGTCGGCGTTCCTGCGCACTTCCGCATTCACGATCGCCTCGACCTGCTGCAATTCTTCGGGCGTGACACCCGAATAATGCGAGAAATCGAAACGCAGGCGGTCGGGTGCAACCAGCGAGCCCTTCTGGGTGACGTGCGCCCCCAGCACCTCGCGCAACGCCGCGTGCAGCAGGTGCGTGGCGGAGTGATTCGCGCGGGTAGCGTCGCGACGCATCCCATCCACCGTCGCGGCCACCGTTTCGCCGACCTGCAGCGTGCCGGCAGCGAGCTTACCGACGTGCACGTGCGCCTTGCCGAGCTTCTGCGTGTCGGTGACTGCGAAGCGGGCAGTGGACGTAGCGAGTTCACCAGTGTCACCCACCTGGCCGCCGCTTTCGGCGTAGAACGGCGTGACGTCGAGGACCACCTGGCCCTCCTCGCCCGCCCTCAGTTCGGTGACCGCGTCCTTGCCGCGGAACATCGCGACGATACGGCCCTGGCCGGTTTCGCCTTCGTACCCGACGAACGAAGTCTGGCTGTCGATGCTCAGGTCGCCACGCAGGTCGACGTTGAACTTGCTGGCGGCACGCGACATCGCGCGCTGCGCATTCATCGCGGCCTCGAACCCCGGCTCGTCGATCGAGAGCCCGCGCTCGCGCGCGATGTCGTTGGTGAGGTCGACCGGGAAGCCGTACGTGTCGTAGAGACGGAACACCGTCTCGCCGGGAATCTCTTTCCTGCTGCCGAGCGTGCCGATGGCGGTGTCGAGCAAGGCCATGCCCTGCGCCAGCGTCTCGGCGAAACGCTCCTCTTCCTGCAGGATGACTTTCTCGATGTGCGCTCGCTGCGCCGCAAGCTCGGGATACGCGACGCCCATCTCCTGCTCGAGCGTCCTCACCAGCGTGTGGAAGAACGGCTGGCGCTGGCCGAGCATGAAGCCATGGCGGATCGCGCGGCGCATGATCCGGCGCAGCACGTAACCGCGGCCCTCGTTCGACGGCAGCACGCCGTCCGCGATCAGGAACGACGTGGCGCGCACGTGGTCCGCAATCACTCGCAGCGAATTCGACGCGAGATCGCTGGTACCCGTGGCCTTGGCCGCCGCGGCGATCAGGTTGCGGAACAGGTCGATCTCGTAATTGCTGTGCACGCCCTGCATCACGGCGGAGACGCGCTCGAGGCCCATGCCCGTGTCCACCGACGGCTTCGGCAGCGGCGTCATCGTGCCGTCGGCCGAGCGGTCGAACTGCATGAACACGAGGTTCCAGATCTCGACGTAGCGATCGCCGTCCTCATTGGGCGAGCCCGGCGGACCGCCGGCCACGTCGGGACCGTGATCGTAGAAGATTTCGGTGCACGGGCCACACGGGCCCGTGTCGCCCATCGCCCAGAAATTCGACTTGGCGCCCATGCGCGTGAGGCGCGCGGGATCGACGCCGATTTCCTGCAGCCAGATCTCGGCGGCACCGTCGTCTTCCTCGAACACGGTGACCCAGAGCTTCGACGGCGGAATGCCGAGCGTGCCGGTGATGAAGTCCCAGGCGAAGCGGATCGCGTCCTGCTTGAAGTAGTCGCCGAAGCTGAAGTTGCCCAGCATCTCGAAGAACGTGTGGTGGCGCGACGTGTAGCCGACGTTCTCAAGGTCGTTGTGCTTGCCGCCGGCGCGCACGCA
>JAPLSF010000169.1 GCA_026398785.1 Pseudomonadota bacterium
CCAGCCAAGCGGCGCGTCGAGGTTTCCGTCGGCGAGTCGGTGCGCATTCTGCGGGAGCTCCAGGAGCTCACCCAGGGCCAGCTTGCCGACCTCACCGGTATTCCGCAGTCCACGATCTCGGCGATTGAGAACGGCCGGGTCAACCTCGGGGTCGAGCGGGCCAAGGTGCTGGCCCGGGCGCTCAAGTGTCATCCGGCCGTGCTGGTGTTTCCGGGCTGGGAAGTCGCCCGTGAGTCGGCGGCCTAGCAAAGCGTTCGCGGCGCGACTGGAGTTGGCTGGGGAATGGGGTCAGATCGGGAAGTGGAGGCGGGCGCGCAGGCAAGGTTCGGATGCACTACCTCGCGTTGCGCCCTGAAGAATAGAAGCATCTAACAGGGCAGGTGTCACGCACTTGTCGTGCCTGCCTTTGCATGCGTGAGATAGGCATACTGCCTGCAGGCGTTGCCGTTCCACGGTGGAGCAAGCGCCCCGACCTTCTGGAGCGGGACCCCGCCCGATGACCATCAACTACGAACCGATTACTGCGCCGGGCAGGCTCGATGCACTGCAGGAGCTGCGACTGCCCATTGACGTGTTGCGATGGGTGCCGTCGTGGCTGGCCATGAAGTCCGGGCGCGCCGCACAGCCGCGCACGGTCATCCTGCTCCCTGGTTTCGGCGCAGGGCCGCGCGCGATGCGAATCATGGAGTCTTACTTGCGTCGTCGCGGTCATCGCGTCCGCGACTGGGGGCTGGGCGTGAACACGGGTGACGTCAAGAAGTTGCGGGTGAAGCTGAGACCCGTCGTCGAGGCGTCGATAGCGGAGCACGACGAGCCCGTCATGCTCGTGGGCTGGAGCCTGGGCGGTTACATTGCCCGCGAGTACGCGCGCGAGCACCCGGGAGAGGTGCGTAAAGTCGTCACGCTCGGCAGCCCCGTGATCGGCGGCCCGAGATACACCGTCACGGCTGAGCGGTATCGGTCACAAGGTCACGACCTCAACGCGATCGAACGGGCCATCAAGGACCGTTATGCGACGCCGTTGCGCGTGCCGGTCACCGCAATCTACTCCAAGCGCGACGGTATCGTAGCGTGGCAGGCCTGCGTCGATCGATGGTCGCCGCAGGTTCGCCACATCGAAGTCAGCGAGACACATCTCGGTCTGGTGCTCGCACCGCGCGTCTTGAGTATCGTCGCGGACGAGGTCGAGCGGGAATGATTCCTGCCATTCTTCAGAACGAGCCGAAGTCGACACACGGTCGTCGTTCGTAGCCACTCCGGTGGGTTGACGTGACGGGGAGTCAGCGTCCGTCATCGATGAACGGCAGCACGGCCGCGACCGTGCGCACCGGATCCTCTTCGTGGGGCACGTGCCCGAGCGCGTCGAACACGACCAATCGGCTGCCGTGGATTTCGCGTGCGAACCGCGCGCCGAACTCGAGCGGAATCAAGCGATCCTTGCCGCCCCACAGGATCAGCGTCGGCACCTGGATCTCGCTCACCCGTTCCGCCAGCGACCCCGGCGTCGTCTGGTCGAATCGCGCCACCAGTGCGGCGCGATTGCCCGCGCGCGTGGCGAGATCGAAGTACCGATCGACGAGGTCGGGCGACACGCGGGATGGGTCGCCGTAGACGTTGCGCAGGCTGCTTTCGACGACACTGCGGGGCAGAACGTCGCGCATGAGTACGTTCAGGACTGGCGTGCGTGCGATCCGAAAGGCGAGCGGGATGGACTGCGACTGGAACGGGTAACCGGCCGCGTCGATCAGGATCAGCTGATCGACGCGCTGTGGATGCAGAACGGCCGTGGCCCACGCGACGTAGCCGCCGAGCGAGTTGCCGGCGACGATGAAGCGCTGCACGCCAAGCGTGTCGGCCAAGGCCAGCACGGTGTCGACGTAACTCTCAATGGTGTAGACCCCTTCGGGTGACGGTCCGGTCAGTCCGAAGCCGGGCAGGTCGAAGCGGATCACGCGGCGTTCGCGCGTCAGCTGCCGGGTCCAGCCGTCCCAGGTGTGGAGCGAAGCGCCGGTGCCGTGCAGCAGAACGATGGGCACCGGGTCGTCGCGCGGACCTTCGTCACGCAGGTGCACCTGCATGCCACGCACTGCGATGAACTGCGACGGCGGCGGTGCCCACTTCGCCCGCAGCGCCGAGACGGGTTGATCGGGGACGCGCCAGGCGATGAAGGCGGCGCCGAGTGCGCCGGCCACGAGCAGCAGCACCCAAACGATGTTTTTTGTTGCGTGCGTCATGGGCGGTCGTGGACACCTTGATTCATCTGCATCTTGAAGCGGAGCGCGCGCGATCGTCAGGGGCATTCACGCACGTCGCTCACGGTGGCCACGCGATCGGTGCGGGAGACTTATCGGCGGCGGCTCACTACCGACTACTCGTCTCCCTCACCGATAGCCCCGCGCCTGCAACGCGAACAATCCGGCGTAATGCCCGCCCAGTTGCATCAGCGACTCGTGGCTGCCGCGCTCGAGAATGCGGCCGCCCTCCATCACCAGGATCTGGTCGGCCATGCGCACCGTCGAGAAGCGGTGCGAGATCAGGATCACCATGCGCG
>JAPLSF010000095.1 GCA_026398785.1 Pseudomonadota bacterium
GGTCGGCTCCATGGTGGACCGCATGAAGTCATTACGCGCGCTGTTCGCGGCCCGCCTGGCCACGCGACTGCCGGGCCATGACTTCGGCTGGGTCACGCGTCAGCGGGGCATGTTCTCGTTGCTCGGGCTGCCGCAGGCTGACATCGCGCGGTTGCGGGACGAACACCACATCTACATGCCCCCCGACGGGCGCGTGAACGTGGCTGGCATCAGCGACGCCAACGTGGACTACGTGGCCGACGCGGTCGCAAACCTGCTCGCCTGATCCATCGGTGATCCGGGCGGACTGGGGAATCCTCCGGACGCGACTAGCCGGAGTGGGCGGCTTTACTATAGAATCCTCGGTCCGAGGTATCCGTGTTGCCCGTTGGGCGGGGCGGACCTTGGCCGGTTCAGGGCACCTCGCGGCGCTTTGAGGCGGCGGGTGATTCGCCAAAGAGGTCCCCGCAAGCGGGGATTTTTCTTTTGCGACGGTCGGTGCGGCCGGTTGCAGGAAGAAGAAATGGGCCGCGGGCCCATTTTTCGTTTGTGGGGTTCGAGCGAGGACGGAGCGATGCTCAGGGACAAGCTGACGGCGCTGCTGCAGCCGGTCATCGCCGGGCTCGGGTACGACCTTTGGGAACTCGAGTACTTGCCGGGCCGTGGCAACGCCCTGCTGCGCGTCTACCTCGACACGGACGCCCACGAGGGCATTACGGTCGAGGACTGCGAGCGGGCGAGTCGGGCGGTCAGCGACACACTCGATGCGGCTGATCCGGTCCCGGGCAACTACACCCTCGAGGTGTCGTCGCCGGGCGTCGAGCGGCCACTGCGCCTGGCGCGGCATTTCGCGCCGTACGCGGGCGAACGGGTTTTCGTGGAGATGGTGCATCCCGTCGAGGAGCGCCGCCGGTTCAAGGGCCGGCTGGTCGCCGCCGGGGACGACACGATCGAGGTTGAGGTGGACGGCCGGCTTTACCGGCTGCCGATTGCGGGAATCAGGAAGGCGCATCTCGCGCCCGACTTCTGACCGCAGACGATTCAGAGGACGACGAGCGATGAACAAAGAGATCCTGATGGTCGTGGATGCCGTCTCGAACGAGAAAGGCGTCGAGAAGGACATCATCTTCGAGGCACTCGAAGCTGCGCTCGCGTCCGCAACGCGCAAGAAGTACGGCGAAGAGACCGACGTGCGCGTGTCGATCAACCGCAAGACGGGCGACTACGACACGTTCCAGCGCTGGAAGGTCTTTGCCGACGACTCGACCGAACTCGAGTTCCCGGACAAGGAACTGCGCCTCGAGGACGCCCTCGACGTTTCGCCGGATGCCGAGCCGGGTGGTTACGTCGAAGTGCCGCTCGAGTCAATTGCGTTCGGTCGCATCGCGGCGCAGACGGCAAAGCAGGTCATCGTGCAGAAAGTGCGCGAGGCGGAGCGGGCGCAGGTCGTCGAACTCTACAAGGCGCGCATCGGCACGCTGGTGTCCGGCCTGGTGAAGCGCGTCGATCGCAACGGCATTTTCGTCGACCTCGGCGGCAACGCCGAAGGCTTCATCCCGCGCGACCAGATGATTCCGCGCGAGCCGGTCCGCACGCAGGACCGCATCAAGGCTTTCCTGAAGGACGTGCGCTCCGAGCCGCGCGGTCCCCAGCTGTTCCTGAGCCGCACCGCGCCGGAGTTCCTGATCGAGCTGTTCAAGCTCGAGGTGCCGGAAGTGGGCCAGGGCCTGATCAACATCCTTGGTGCCGCGCGCGATTCGGGCGCCCGCGCCAAGATTGCCGTCCGCAGCAACGACCCGCGCATCGACCCGGTCGGCGCCTGCGTTGGCATGCGCGGTTCGCGCGTGCAGGCCGTCTCGAACGAGATCGCCGGCGAGCGCGTCGACATCATCCCGTTCGACGACAACCCCGCGCAGTTCGTGATCAATGCGATGCAGCCGGCGGAAGTCAGCTCGATCGTCATGGACGAGGAGTCGCATTCGATGGACATCGCCGTGGCGGAAGAAAAACTGTCGCAGGCCATCGGCCGCGGCGGCCAGAACATCCGTCTCGCGAGCGAACTCACCGGCTGGAAGCTCAACATCATGAGCGAGCAGGCGGCCGAGGAGAAAAGCGAGTCCGAGCAGAAGGTGCTGCGCGAACTGTTCATGCAGCAGCTCGACGTCGACGAAGACGTCGCGGCGATCCTGGTGCAGGAAGGCTTCTCGAGCATCGAGGAGATCGCCTACGTGCCGCAGTCCGAGATCGCGTCGATCGAGGAATTCGACGAAGCGATCGTGCATGAACTGCGCAATCGCGCGCGCGACGTGCTGCTGACGCAGGCGATCGCGAGCGAAGAGACGGTCTCGGCCCCGGCGGCCGACCTGCTCGAAGTCGCAGGCATGGACGGCACCCTGGCGGCGGAACTCGCGCGCCACGGCATCGTGACTCGTGAAGACCTGGCCGAGCAGGCGGTCGACGACCTCGCCGAGATCCCGAATCTCGACGAGAAGCGCGCCGGCGAGTTGATCCTCGCTGCGCGCCAGCACTGGTTCGAACAGGGCCAGCAGGCGTGAGCGGAGGTCTGATTACATGGCAGAAGTAACGGTCACGCAGTTTGCGGAGGTCCTGAAGGTCCCCGTCGACCGGCTGCTCACGCAGCTGGGCGAGGCGGGCATCAAGGTG
>JAPLSF010000061.1 GCA_026398785.1 Pseudomonadota bacterium
CCAGGCGACCAAGGCCTGCGGCACGCTGCTCGGCCGGCGCAAGGCGTATCGCGCCACGGTGCGGCTCGGTGTCGCGACCGACACGGGCGATGCTGAAGGGCAGTCGGTTGCCGCAGTCGAGGTGCCGGACTTCGACGCGGATCGGCTCGAGCTGGCGCTCGCCGCAGTGCGCGGCGAACGGCTCCAGGTCCCGCCGATGTATTCCGCCCTGAAGCGCGACGGACGGCCGCTCTATGAGCTGGCCCGGCAGGGCATCGAAGTCGAGCGTGCGGCGCGCCCGATCACGATCGAGTCGCTGGTCGTGACCGGGCAGGGCGAGCGGACCCTCGACATCGAGGTGGTCTGTTCCAAAGGCACCTATGTGCGGGTCCTGGCCGAAGAGATTGCCAGGGGCCTCGGCACGCGCGCCCACCTGGTCGCCCTGCGACGGCTCTGGGTCGAACCGTTCGCGGCGGCAGCCATGGTCACCCTCGCCGCAATCGAGGCGACCCCTGCGGCGGAGACCGCTCACGCGCCCTGGCTGGCAGCCGTGGACACCGCGTTCCCGGAGGTGCCGGTCCTGGCGCTCGACGCCGGACAAGCGCTCCATCTGTGCCAGGGACGCACGCTGCCGTGCCCGGCCGGCTTGCCAAACGCCGCTCAGTACCGCGCTTACGACCCTGCGGGACGCTTCCTCGGGCTGGTCGAACCGGGGGCGGCTGGGCGGTTGCAGGTGCAGCGACTCTTCGTGCCGGGAGCCGGCACGAACGGCAGCGGTCCAAAAACTTGAGTAAAAGGTTGCCGTGCGGCTAAAATGCGCGGCTCACAAAGGCAAACATTTCTAGGTTTCGAGGTCTTATCACCGATGGCACTGTCCACCGAGCGCAAATCTGAGATCGTAGGCGACTTCAAGCGCGGCGCAGCCGACACCGGCTCCCCCGAGGTCCAGATTGCATTACTCTCCGCCCGCATCAATGGCCTGGGCGAGCATTTCACCGCGCACAAGCGCGACCATTCATCGCGCCGCGGGCTGCTGAAGCTCGTCACGCAGCGCCGCAAACTCCTCGACTACCTGAAGGACAGCGACCCGTCGCGCTATCAGGAAGTCGTTGCACGGCTCGGCCTGCGCCGCTGACCGCCGCCTGCGTGTCCGGCCCGCTTTGCGGGCCGGTTTCGTTTTCGCCCCTCCTCGGGCCACCGCACTCATTCGGACACCTCCAACCGTGAACGTCCACAAGACCAGCTTCCAGTACGGCCCCCACACCGTCTCGATCGAAACCGGCCGTCTCGCCCGCCAGGCCGACGGTTCCGTCCTCGTTTCAATGGGCGACACCGTGGTGCTCGTCACCGCAGTCGGCCGCCGTGAAGCGCAGCCGGGCAAGGATTTCTTCCCGCTAACCGTCAACTACATCGAGAAGACGTACGCCGCGGGCCGCATCCCGGGCGGTTTCTTCAAGCGTGAAGGCCGTCCTTCCGAGAAAGAGACGCTGATCTCGCGCCTGATCGACCGCCCGATCCGTCCGCTCTTCCCCGAATTCTTCTTCAACGAAGTGCAGGTGGTGGCGACGGTCGTCTCGCTCGACCCGGAAATCGATTCGGACATTCCCGCGATGCTTGGCGCATCCGCCGCCCTTGCCATTTCGGGTATCCCGTTCAAGGGCCCGATCGGTGCAGCGCGCGTGGGTTACATCGAGGGCAAGTACCAGCTCAACCCCAGCGGCAAGGACATGAAGACGTCGGACCTCGACCTGGTCGTGGCCGGCACGGCCGACGCGGTGCTGATGGTCGAGTCCGAAGCCGAGCTGCTGTCCGAGTCCGTGATGCTCGGCGCCGTGGTGTATGGCCACGAGCAGATGCAGGTCGCCATCAACGCGATCCGCGAACTCGCTGCCAAGACGGCGAAGCCGTCGTGGGACTGGAAGGCGCCGGCGCTCGACGCCGATCTCGCCAAGGCGGTCGCCGCGCACGCGGAAGTCGAACTGGTCAAGGCCTATCAGGTCACCGAGAAGCAGGCCCGCCACACGCGCGTCGGCGAGATCAAGAAGTCACTCGTCGACGCCCTCGCCACCGGCGATGGCGCCAGGTACCAGCCGCGCCAGGTCACCGACGAACTCGGCCGCCTCGAATACAATATCGTCCGTCGCCGCATCATCGCCGGCGAGCCGCGCATCGACGGCCGCGACATGCACACCGTGCGCAAGATTACCGTCGAGACGGGCGTGCTGCCCCGCACCCACGGTTCGGCGCTCTTCACGCGCGGCGAAACACAGGCGCTGGTCACGACCACGCTCGGCACCGGCCGCGACGCGCAGATCATCGACGCCCTGGCGGGCGAGCGCAAAGAGCCGTTCATGCTCCACTACAACTTCCCGCCGTTCTCGGTGGGCGAGACGGGCATGATGGGTTCGCCGAAGCGCCGCGAGATCGGCCACGGCAACCTGGCCCGCCGCGGCGTGTCGGCAGTGATGCCGGACATGACGACGTTCCCGTACATCATCCGCATCGTGTCCGAGATCACCGAATCGAATGGTTCGAGCTCGATGGCCTCGGTCTGCGGCACCAGCCTCTCGCTGATGGACGCGGGCGTGCCGCTCAAGGCGCCGGTGGCTGGCGTCGCGATGGGCCTGGTGCTCGAAGACGGCAAGTTCCAGGTTCTCACCGACATCCTCGGTGACGAAGACCACCTTGGCGACATGGACTTCAAGGTGGCCGGCTCTGCCACCGGCATCACTGCCCTGCAGATGGACATCAAGATCGAGGGCATCACCAAGGAAATCATGCAGGTCGCGCTGGATTCGGCGCACAAGGCCCGCTTGCACATCCTCGGCGAGATGAACAAGGTCCTGTCGAGTGCACGTCCGCAGATGTCGGAATGGGCGCCCACGATCATCACCATGAGGATCGACCCGGAGAAGATCCGCGAAGTCATCGGCAAGGGCGGCGCCGTCATCCGTGCGATCACGGAAGAGACGGGCACTACGATCGACATCGAGAACGATGGCATGGTCAAGATCGCATCGGTCAGCGGCGCGGCTGGCCGCGAAGCGCAGCGTCGCATCGAGCTGATCACTTCGGAAGTGGAAGTCGGCTCGATCTACGAAGGCAAGGTCGTCCGCCTGATGGACTTCGGCGCGTTCGTGCAGATCCTTCCGGGCAAGGACGGCCTCGTCCACATCTCGCAGATCAGCGAAGAGCGCGTCGAGCGCGTGAGCGACAAGCTGAAGGAAGGCGACGTCGTGCGCGTGAAGGTGCTCGAAGTCGATCGCCAGGGTCGCGTGCGCCTGTCGATGCGTAATGTCGACGGCTGATCTGGAAGTGATCATTGACTAGCGTCTGGTGACTAGTCAGACGAAAAAGGTCGGCATTCGCCGGCCTTTTTCATTGGTTCTGTCACCGATTCGTGTTGGTGACTTTTGACACGCCGTCCCGAAAGAAGTCGTTCACCGGGCGAGAACAAATAAAGGAGGACGGTCGGTGTGGGCGTTCGTTCCGGGTCTTTTCCGGGCGAGCGGAAAGGCAGACACGCTCGCCCGGAAAAGACCCGAAACGAACGCCTGATCGACCGCGCATGAGCGAATTCCTGTCAAAGCGCGGGAATTCGCGCGGCGCATGCAACGTCTAGGCGGTCATATCGCGTGACCGTCTGCCGATGATTCGCAGCCCGCACTTCCCATCGCTCGATCAGCACATTGCGTTGATGGAGTTCGCTCTGATGCGCGGCCTACGCCGAAAGCAGACGGTCAACGCGGACAATCGACCAACAGCAGTAGTTCGTCGCGCCGCAATGCGGACGCTCAACGCTCGCGTTGAGAGTGAGCCGGTCCGCTCGAACGCGTAGTTAGACGCCATGCTTCGCCCGAATGAGTTT
>JAPLSF010000315.1 GCA_026398785.1 Pseudomonadota bacterium
TTTCACCGCAGCAATGGTCGCGTACTCGGCTTCGCCATTGAAGCGGCAGGCACGGGTGCGGCCGTGCACGGCGAGTGCCTGGATGCCCGCCTGCTCGGCAATGCGCGCGATGTTCACCGCATTGCGTTGATCGGGCGCCCAACCGGTGCGGATCTTGAGCGTTACCGGCACGTCGACCGCGCGCACCGTGGCCTCCAGGATCGCAGCGACAGTGCTTTCGTCGCGCAACAACGCCGAACCGGCATCCTTGCTGCACACTTTTTTCGCCGGACAGCCCATGTTGATGTCGATGACCTGCGCGCCGGCATCGGCGTTGCGACGCGCAGCGTCGGCCATGGAGTCGGGGTCGCCACCTGCAATCTGCACCACGCGCGGTTCCGGCTCGTCGGTGTGATCCCGGCGTCGTCGGGATTCTGCGGTGTCCCAGAGGCGCGGATCCGCCGCGATCATTTCACCGGCGGCGAGCGCAGCACCCAGTCGGCGACAGAGCCGCCGGAAGGGTAGATCGGTCACGCCCGCCATCGGCGCAAGCAGCGCGTGGCCCGCGAGCCGATAGGGCCCGATGACGATGGGGGGCGGCGCGAGCCACGGCCCGCGCCCGGCAGTAATCGGCGAGCTCACTGTGGCGCCTGACTCGCAGGCGGCGCAGCGCCGGCAGGCTCGGCGCACCGGGCCACGCCGTTCTCATCGCGCAGGCAGACGTCGAGCCGGTAGCCGACGGCTTCCGACGTGGTGCCGACGAGCGCGAGTTCCGCCTCGGTCGACGCGCCTGCGGGCAGCAGTCGCGTCGCCTGGGCGGGGTCTTTCAGGTACTCGGCGGGCTGGAAATCACGCCGCGCGACGGTGCCACCGAAGCGGTCTTCGAGTTCGAGCCGCAGCAGCGGCATCGGCTGTGCGAAGGCTGCACCGTTCTTCAGGCTGGCACGCACTGTCATCGTGCCGGCGGCGGAGGGTACCGATTCGCTGGCGCCCCACTGACGCAGCTCGAATGCAGCAAGGTTCCAGTTCGGCGGCAGCGGCAAGCCCAGACGCGAGTAGACCCCGCGCAACGTGGGGCCGACCGTCGCGTCGCGCGCGAGCTGCAGGCGGTTGTGATGCGTGAGTTGCGCGGTGAGCAGCAGCGCCAGCACCAGTGCGCCGACGCCCCAGGCCCAGCGCGAAGTGCTTGCAGCGGCGGCGACTGCAAGATCGTCGGCCAGTCGGTGATCGTAGTCGCCGATGTCGAACGAGTCATCCGGTTCAGGCTCGGGCGGGCGACGCCAGCGTGCCGCGACCGGTGCCACGGCAGGCTGCGCTGCTGCAATCGGCGGTGCGACGGTTGCTCTCGACTCGATGGCGATGGTGGCCGCGGTCGCTGCCACGGCCGCGGGCATACTCTCCGGGGAAGGGATCGGTTCGGCGGACTCTGCAACGGCTGGTTCGGAGGTGACCGATGCCGCAGCGACGGCCTGCGTGGAGTCCGCTCTGTCGTCGTCCACCTGCTCGTGTGGCGGCTCGATGGAATCGACGGCCTCGACCTCAGGCTCGAACGCGGCCTCGCTCCCGGGCAAGCCGCGGTGGGAGCCGGTGAGCTCTGCAAGGTGCTGCTCTTCGATTTCTCTTTCGATCTCGCGCTCGAGGAAATCCTCCTCGAACCCGCTGAAGCCTTCGACGTGTTCGATCTGGATGCGCTCGCCTTCGAGCGTGATGTCCTCGACCGATTCGGGTTCGTGGACCCAGACCGGCGGGTCGTTCGCGTCGTGCTCGGGCTGGTCTTCTTCGCCCGTCTCGCCTTCCTTCAGGAATCCTACGAGTTCAGCAGTGCTGGCGTCGCCCATGAGTCCGGCGCGATCACCCGGGGACGAGGACGCACCGAACCGGCTCTGCCAGTCGCGTGCGTCGACGAAGACTTGTTCGATATCGTCGGCCGAGAAATGGAACTCCGGCACGCCGGCGCCTTCGCCCGCGGACAGCAAGCCGGCAGCCGTTGCGCCTGCCACTTCTGCCGCACCCGTCGCGCCCGATGAGACAGGCTCATCCAGGGCCGAGGCCGGGCCGTCGACCTGCAACGTGTCGCTGAGTCGCGGCAAGGCATCGAACGCGCTGCCGCAGCGGCCGCAACGGACGGTGCCGTGCGCGGCACGCAACGCGGCCGCCGACACGCGAAAGCGCGTAAGGCATTCAGGACACTGGGAATGCGTTCCCTGGTCAGGCCGACATCAAACCACGGCCGGTAAGCGGCTGTCACGGCATCTGCCTGCTCGACCAGCAGGCCGCTCAGGGCGATTCGACCGCCGACGCACGTCCTCTCGGCCAGGAGGGGTGCCAGGTCGACCAGGGGGCCGGCCAGGATATTGGCCAGCAGCACGTCGGCCTGGACCTGCTCTGCTTCCCGGTCGGCCGTCACCCGGACCCGGTCGAGCACGCCATTGCGTTCGGCGTTTTCACGTGTGGCCAGCAGGGCCTGGGGATCGATGTCCATCGCGACAGCCCGGCGGGCTCCCAGGCGCAGCGCCGCGATCGCCAGGATGCCGGAGCCGCAGCCGTAATCGATGACGTCCGCGCCTGCGAGCCATGGTTTGGCTCCGTCGTTACCGGTGACAGCTCCCGCATCGAGCCATTCGAGGCACAGTGCGGTGGTCGCGTGGGTGCCGGTGCCGAAGGCGAGACCCGGATCGAGTTCGAGCAGGACCACGTCCGCAGCGGGCCCGACGGTCTCTGCAGCGGGACGCTGGCCGCCGGGACACACCCACAGTCGTCGTCCGAAACGCATCGGCTTGAAGTCCTTGAGCCACTCACGTTCCCAGGCGCGGTCGGCGATAAACTCGACTTGGGCCCTCTCGGCGATGAGCAGGGGGTCGAGCCCGTGCGTCGAGCTGAGCGCGGCGCGTACTTGATTCGCGTTGGTGTCTGCCGCAAAGACGGCACGCACGACGATCGTCGGCCAGAGCGGCATGGCGCCGGGGGCCGGCTCGAGCACCGGATCGTCGGCCGCGTCGAGCAGCGTGACGGACAGCGCGCCCAGTTCGAACAACGCGTCTTCGTACGGCTCGGGATTGCGCGGGCCGATGTCGAGGCTGAGCTGCATGAAGGGCATGCGATCAGTCTAGTGCGTTTCGCGGGGTGCAGACAGCGGTCCGCAGGTGTCGTGTTCGGTGTTCTTTCCGGCGAGCGGAAAGGCAGACACGCTCGCCGGAAAGAACACCGAACACGGCGCTTGATATGCCGCGCCTGAGCGACCCAGGAAACGCAGAGTGCCGCTCTCGCGCCCTCTGCGTTTCACGAGCTCGCACGGCGCAAGTGGCGTCACGAGGAGCAGATCGAGAAATTGCTCCGGCCATCTGGCACCGGTAGTCTTGCCGCATCTCAGGGGGATCTCGGCTATGCACGTCATCGGCACAGGCGTCGGGCGCACCGGCACCTATTCTCTCAAGCTCGCCGTCAATCAACTCGGCCTCGGCCCATGCCACCACATGGAAGCCGTGCTCCACGGCATCGCCGTCCAGGTGCCGCTCTGGAACGACGCCGCGAATGGGCGGCCAGACTGGCAAGCCGTATACAGCGGATTCGCAAGCGCCGTCGACTGGCCGACCGCCTGCTTCTTTCGCGAACTGGGCGCGGCCTATCCGTCCGCGAAATTCGTGTTGACCATTCGTGATCCGGAAAAATGGGCCGACAGTTTTGCGGCGACCATCTATAAGTTGATCGCCGGTAGCGACCAGGCTCCGCCCGACAAGCAAGCGTGGCTGGAAATGGCTGCTCGGGTCATTGCCCGGACAGGCTTTCCCGCAGGCCTGAACCAGGAAGAACTGGCCAGGGCCTACGTTGCCCACAATGAAGCGGTCAAGGCAGCGATCCCTGCCAGTCGACTGCTGGTGTATCAGGTGAAAGACGGGTGGGACCCGCTCTGCCAGTTCCTTGGCGTGCCGGTACCGGCTGAACCTTTTCCGCGCACCAATCACCGCGCAGAATTCTGGGACCGCGTGACCGGCAAGATCTGACGCCGGCCTTGGTCATCGCGGCCTGGTCACCGCACTATTGCGCGCCGGGTGTGGCCACCTCCAGTATGCGATCTCGGTCGATGCGGACGAGCGTGTACAAGATGCGCTTGCCGTTGATCTCGACGAACCCGTGTGGCGTGCCCGGCGGGATGATCAGTACGTCCCCCGGTTGAACACGTTGCCGGGTACCGCCAGCGATTCCGGTGCCGATCGAACTTGGACCGATCAGTTTCTGCACGACTGCGCTGTCGGCGGGCAGCTGCTTGCTGTTCTCCAGGGTGCCTCCGGTCACGAGCACGCCGCTGCCTTCGACCACGTGGTACACCTCCGTGATCTTGTCGTGCACGATGGCATCGGGAGGCGCGCGACCGTTTTCTGTCGCCCGCCGAACGACCGATACGCCGACGTTGTACTCGGTGCCGATCGGCACGACGCGCAGGACCGTGTCCGCGACGGGGTCGGGCCCCATGTGGCTGACCGCCGCGTCGATCTCCGACGCCGGGACGTGTGATCCCGTGTGGGCATCATCTCGATCCGCTGACGCGGCGACCGAAAATCCGGGGCCCGCGGCGATTGCCGCAAGAGCTACAGTCACCAAGTGCCGCTGCACGGTTCTCTCCTGTGGAATTCTGTTGCCGAGAACAATGGCCTTCGCCAATAGACCATTGGACCTGCCGGTGGTGATGTTGCGTCACAGGACGCTACGTGCGCCGTGTCGCAGGCGGTCGGTCCGGTACCTTTCGCCGAGCGCGTGTCTGCCTTTCCAAGCTCGGCGAAAGGTACCGGATCGGCCGCCTGCAACCAGCGCGCGCCAGGGGGGGCTACTTGAGCCCGAGCCGCCGCTCGAGGTAGTGGATGTCCGTGCCGCCCGCCCGGAACGCCGCGTGCTGGAAAATTTCCTGGTGCAGAGGCGTATTGGTCTTGATGCCTTCCACCACGATCTCGTTCAGCGCGTTGCGCATGCGCGCGATCGCGGTGTCGCGGTCCTCGCCGTGCGCGATCACCTTCGCGACCAGTGAGTCGTAATACGGCGGCACGTTGTAGCCGGTGTAGAGGTGGCTGTCGACGCGGATGCCCGGACCGCCCGGCGCGTGCCAGAGCTTCACCGGGCCCGGCGACGGCATGAACGTCTTCGGGTCTTCGGCGTTGATGCGGCATTCGATCGCGTGGCCGCGGATCTGCACGTCGTCCTGCGTCCACGGCAGGCGCTCGCCGTCCGCGAGCCGCAGCTGTGCCTTCACCAGGTCGATGCCCGTGATCAGCTCGGTCACCGGGTGTTCGACCTGGATGCGGGTGTTCATCTCGATGAAGTAGAACTCTTCGTCCTGGTACAGGAACTCGAGCGTGCCGGCGCTGCGGTAACCGATTTCGGCGCAGGCGGAGGCGACGCGCTCGCTCATCGTGCGACGCTGCTTGGCTGAGAGTCCGGGAGCAGGCGCTTCCTCGATGATCTTCTGGTGGCGCCGCTGCATCGAGCAGTCGCGCTCGCCCAGGCAGATCACGTTGCCGTAATGGTCGGCGAGAACCTGGAACTCGATGTGGCGCGGCTTCTCCAGGAATTTTTCCATGTAGACCTGGTCGTTGGCGAAGGCCGCGAGCGCCTCCACCGGATAGCCGATCCCTTTCGCGATCCGGAAGAGTTCGTCGGGATCCTGGCTGAGCGGACCGTCTGAGCCCGGCACGCAGGGCACGCCCGCGGCCTTCATCGTCTTGATGGCCGAGACCTTGTCGCCCATGAGGCGGATGGTTTCGGGACGCGGGCCGATGAACTTGAACCCGCTTTTCTCGACACGCTCGGCGAAGTCCGCGTTCTCGGACAGGAAGCCGTAGCCCGGATGGACCGCGACCGAATCCGTGACCTCGGCCGCGCTGATGATCGCGGGCATGCTCAGGTAACTGTCGCGTGAATTCGGCGGGCCGATGCAGACCGTCTCGTCTGCAAGCAGCACGTGCTTGAGGTTGCGGTCGGCCGTGGAATGCACGGCCACGGTCTTGATGCCAAGTTCGCGGCAGGCGCGGAGGATTCGCAGTGCGATCTCGCCGCGGTTGGCGATGACGACTTTCTCGAGCATCTGGGCGGTGCCCGGTTATTCGATGACGAAGAGCGGCTGGCCGAACTCGACCGGATCGCCGTTCTTCGCCAGGGCAGCGGCTACTGCTGCGGCGGCGGCCGCGGGCGTAACGACAGCCGCGGCCGGTGCAGCCGCCGGCGCAGGGGGCGGCCCATACATCATGTGCTGCGGCATCATCGCAAAGGTGGCGCCGCTCGGGTTCCGGCTGATGCGGACCGATTCCTCGCCTTCCTTGATCTCGATCTCGGCGACGCCGGT
>JAPLSF010000295.1 GCA_026398785.1 Pseudomonadota bacterium
CAGCACGATGCACCAGACCCCGAAGGCACCGAGGGACAGGATCACCTGGTAGTCGAGGAGAGTCGGCCGGCGCGCCGCGAAAATGACGGCAGCCATCAGCGCGGCCGTGACGGTCAGTGCCGTGCCGATGGCGAACCAGGCCGGCCGGGAAAAGAGCGTCGATTGGCCGCCGCTGCGATTGAATGCGAGGCGAAACCCCGCCTGCCAGCAAATCCCGCACAACGCCAGCAGGATGAGGGCAAAAACGACCGTTGAACTCGTGAACGTCCGGCGGTCGGCGGGGTGCGTGGCAAAATCGAAAATCTCGAGGCCGAGCACGACAGTGAGGCCGGCCGCTGCGACCAACAGCGCAATGCCCGCAATGCGTGTCCACAGGGGAGCGACTGGCTCGAGGTACGGATTAGTCACGAGCCACTCAATCCCGCTCCACCTCGGCCTGCACCGCTACTTCAGGTTCTGATCGAACCAGCGGTGTCCGACATAGAGTCCGACGCCGGATGCCACCGCTCCCAGCACGACAGCGATGCCGAGGCCGGCCTTGGCTCCAAGCCACCAGCCCGCGGATCCAGCGAGGAACGCGCCTATCCAACCGATCAATCCACGCACGGCAGGACTCTCCGGCAGTTCGAGGCAGCAGGTGCACCGCCTAACGGCCGGCGCTCATTTGATCGACTTGAGCACGTCCAGATCGAATACGAGGACGCGGGTCGCGCCATAGGATGCGTACGTCCAGCGATAGGTCGTTGTCTCACCGACGACCTGGTTACCGCTACGTACCGGTAGCTTTTCCTCGCTCTTCGACATCGGCGGTCCGCAGAGCTCCAGCACCTCGGCCTGCGTCATGCCGGTCACGACCAGTTTGCTGCCGCAACGGAAACTGTCATCTGCAACCGCTGGCGTGATGGCGGCGAGGCAGGCCACGACGGCGAGCAAACGACCAGGGACATTCTTCATGGTCAGTCGGGCCGGTCCTGGAGCATGTCCACGTAGACCAGTGCGCTGCAGCGCGGACAGGTTGCGGCCTCGATTGCCTCGAGCTCGAACCAGCGCTTGCCGCACTGGCACCGCACCATCAGTATCCACTGGCCGACGGCACGACCGATCTCGGTTTCGACGACTTCGATTCCCTCCGGGAGGTTCGTAATGGCAGGCAACCGGGCGGTGTCGTCGTTATCGTCGGTGATATCGTCAGACTGGTACCCAGAGCGGAAGACCTTGGCCCCGTCCAACAGGTCCGGAACATCATCCTGCTTCGTCGCTGGCGCCGGCTCTGTTTTAGGGTTCGATCCAGAGTGGTCTTTCATGCGAATCTGCCCCGTCGAGTCGTTGCGCGCATGGCACGGTTGGTCCCGCCTGTCGCCTGCGGCTGCCGGGTTCACCCGCGAACCGGACATCCCAACTCTATCATTACAGGGTTTCCGGAAGTTCGGCAACGAGGTGACCGTGGTGCCGACCCCGGATGCCGGACGCTAGACTGCCGCATATGAAGAAACTCCTGGTCTTGCTCCTGCTCGCATTCGCCTTGCTCGTCGTGGCTGGCCTCGGCTACGTCTGGTTGGGCCCGGTGCAGGTCGGCAACAAGAAAGTGATGCTCGACTTCCTGCTCGGCCGCTCGATCGAGCCGCCGACGGCAGAGCAGGTCGCGTCCAGGCTGGTGGTTGCCAATGGCTTCCGGCTCGAGGTCTATTCCACCGACGTGCCCCTCGCCCGCTGGCCGCTCGTGACCCCGGCCGGCGACCTGATTGTGGCCCGCACACGCGCCGATGAAGTCGTGCTGCTCGAGCGCGACTCCAATGGCGACGGTAAACCCGACGCGGTGCGCAAGCTGCTCGACAAGCTCAATCACCCGCACGGACTCGCCTTGCGGGAGGGCTGGCTGTACGTGGGCGAATCGAACGGCGTCGGTCGCATCCGGTTCGACGAAGACTCGGGGCAGGTATCCGGCGCCTTCGAGCACATCGTCGACGACTTTACCAATGACGGCTTCCACACGACGAAGACGCTTGGCTTCGGTCCCGACGGCTGGCTCTACGTGTCGCAGGGATCGTCATGCAATGCCTGCATCGAGCAGGACGAGCGCCGCGCGACGATCATGCGCATGCAGCCGGATGGCAGCCAGCGCGAGATCTATGCGACCGGGTTGCGCAACAGCGTGGGCCTGGACTGGAGTCCATGGGATGGCGCGCTGTACGCGACCGAAAACGGCCGCGACCTGCTGGGCGACGACCTGCCGCCCGACGAACTCAATCGCATCGAGCAGAACCACTTCTATGGCTGGCCGTTCGTCTACGGTGCCGGCGTGTCCGATCCCGACGCTGGCTCAGGGCATGCAGCAGAGGCTGCGCGTGCCATTGCACCGGCGCATGCGTTTCGCGCCCACAATGCCCCGCTCGGGCTCGCATTCCTGCGCGTCTCGAACCTGCCGGCAGGTTACTCACGCACCGCACTCGTCGCGCTGCACGGTTCGTGGAATCGCAGCCAGCCCGACGGTTACAAGGTGGTCGCCCTCGACTGGCAACCGGACGGACGCATCGTCGAGCGCGACTTCCTGACGGGCTTCATCGGTGACGAAGGCGTTCTCGGTCGACCCGCCGGCATTGCGCAGGGCCCCGACGGCGCCATCTTCATCACCGACGACTACGCGGGCGTGATCTACCGCGTGGTGCCGGCGTCAGGACGCTGATCCAGGTTGGTCGTCAACAACGACTGTTCGATGAACCCCTGCCAGATCGGGTTGGGCTGCCACACCGTGCGCAGCGGGTGCAGCGCTGCCTCGTGCGCCTCTCCGAGACGCAAGCGCCGGTACAGGTAGACGAACGCCGAGACGCGGAAGTTCTTCGCGCAGTGGACCCAGACCTTGCGGCCGGCGAACGTGTCCATCATGCCGAAGAACTGCTGCAGGTGCCGGGGCTCGGGTTTTTCCCACGGCACGGGGATCTGCACGAAGACCATCCCCTGCCCCGTGACGGCTTCGGCTTCGCCGGGCAGCGCGTTCGACGCAGTCGGCAACGCGAGATTGACGACCGCCTCGATGCCCAGCTCCGGCAGGCGCTGGATGTCCGCCTGCGAGAGCTGGCCCGACGTCCACAACCCCTCGAACACGGGACGGGTGTTCGGCGCATCGAACTGGTAGACACGCGTCGTGCCGAAGAGGCGCACCTCCTCGGCGCTGCCAGCGAGAAGCATGGTGCCTTCGAATTGCAGGCCGATCCGCTCGAGCAGGCGACCCGAGGCAACGTTGTCGAGGCTCGTGATCGCGATGACGCGTGGCAGATGATGCCGCTCGCGCGCGTACCGCAGTGTGGCCTCGGCCGCCTCGCGCGCGTACCCCTGCGTCCAGTGCTCGGGCAGGAAGGCGAAGCCGATGTCGACATCGGGCAGCGTGTCCCGCTTGATCAGCCCGCACATGCCGAGCGGCAGCGCATCGCTGCGGCGCTCGACCAGGAACAACCCGAAACCGTAGGCGGCATACAGGCGTTGCGGACCTTCCGCGATGTAGCGGCGCGCATCGTCGAGATCGTGCACGCCCCGGTCGCCGATGAATCGCAACCAGGAGGGTTCATTGACGAGGCGGAGGATGAAGGTGGCGTCGGAGGCGTCGAGCCTGCGCAACCGCAGGCGTTCCGTTTCGATTTCAACGATGGGTTCGGCCATGGGCGGATTGTGCCGACACGGGCGGGACAGTGCGAGCCAGCCTGGCCATATGGGACCCATCGGCCATGGCTTACAATGGCCCACGATGAGTTCCAATCGTCTCGTCTACTCCACCGGGCCGGGGCGCCTGTGTCCCGAGTGCACACGGCCGCTGGCTGAGTGCCGCTGCAAGCGCAGCAAGCCGGCACAGCCCGTCGTGGCGGCAGGCGACGGTATCGTGCGCGTCGGGCGCGAGACGAAGGGCCGGAAGGGCAAGGGTGTCACGGTGATCAAGGGCGTCCCGCTTGCGGGCGACGAACTCGAGGCGCTGGCGACCAGGCTCAAGCAACGCTGCGGGTGCGGCGGCACCGTCGACGCTGGAGTCATCGAAATCCAGGGCGACCATCGCGACCGGCTACTCGAAGAGCTCGGCAAGCTCGGTTACACGGTGCGCCGGTCCGGTGGCTGACTCCAGCGTCCGGATCAACAAGTACCTTAGCGAGACGGGCGTCTGTTCGCGTCGCCAGGCTGACCAATGGGTCGAAGCCGGCCGCGTCGCGGTGAACGGCGTAACGGCCGTGCTCGGCACCAAGGTCGCCGCAGGCGACGAGGTTTCGCTGGACGGTCGGCCGTTGAGCTTCAAGCCCGAGCGCGTCTATCTCGCGTTGAACAAGCCGATCGGCATCGAATGCACGACCGATCGCGACGTGCCGAACAACATCGTCGACTTTGTGGGCCACCGCGAACGCGTCTTCCCCATCGGCCGCCTGGACAAGGAATCAGAAGGCCTGATCCTGCTCACCAACGACGGCGACATTGTCAATCGAGTGCTCCGTGCCGAGCACGAGCACGAAAAGGAATACATCGTCTCGGTCGACCGCCCACTTACGAAGGACTTCCTGTCGGGCATGGCCCGCGGCGTCCCGATCCTCGACACAGTAACTAACCCCTGCCGCGTAACGCAGGTGGGCCGCAATACGTTTCGTATGGTGCTCACACAGGGCCTCAACCGCCAGATCCGCCGCATGTGCGAGCACTTCGATTACACGGTGCGGCGCCTGCAGCGCGTGCGGATCAT
>JAPLSF010000162.1 GCA_026398785.1 Pseudomonadota bacterium
CCCGTGCAGCGCCGCATCATCTACGCGATGAGCGAGCTCGGTCTCGCCGCCACCGCCAAGCCCAAGAAGTCGGCCCGCACGGTCGGCGACGTGATCGGCAAGTTCCACCCGCACGGCGACTCGGCCTGCTACGAGGCCATGGTGCTGATGGCGCAGCCGTTCTCGTACCGATACCCGATCGTGGACGGGCAGGGCAACTTCGGCTCGCCGGACGACCCGAAGTCGTTCGCCGCGATGCGGTACACCGAGTCGAAGCTCTCGCGCTACGCCGAAGTCCTGCTGTCCGAGCTGGGCCAGGGCACGGTGGACTGGCAGCCCAACTTCGATGGTTCGCTCGACGAACCCCGCCTCCTGCCCGCGCGGTTGCCCAACCTGCTGCTGAACGGGGCCATGGGCATTGCCGTGGGCATGTCCACCGACATTCCGCCGCACAACCTGCGCGAAGTCGCGGCCGCCTGCATCCGCCTGCTCGACGAGCCGAAGGCGACGACGGCACAGCTCTGCGAGCACGTGCTCGGGCCGGATTTCCCGACGGGCGCGGAAATCATCACCCCGCGCGAAGAACTGCAGAAGATCTACGAAAGCGGCAACGGCACGTTCCGTGCGCGCGCCCGGTTCGAGACGGAAGACGGCGAAATCATTGTCACGGAGCTGCCGCACCAGGTCTCCGGCTCGAAGGTGCTCGAGCAGATCGCGGCGCAGATGCGGGCGAAAAAGCTGCCGATGATCGAGGACCTGCGCGACGAGTCCGATCACGAGCACCCGACGCGCCTCGTGATCACGCCGCGGTCCAACCGTGTCGACACCGAGCAGGTCATGGCGCACCTGTTTGCGACAACGGATCTGGAGCGGACCTACCGCGTCAACCTGAACGTCATCGCCCGCGACGGCCGGCCGCGGGTGATGGGGCTGCGCGCGCTGCTCGAAGAGTGGTTGTCGTTCCGCGTCGACACCGTGACGCGCCGGTTGCAGTACCGGCTCGAGAAGGTCAACGCGCGGCTGCACATCCTCGACGGCTTGCTGATCGCGTACCTGAACCTCGATGAGGTCATCCGCATCGTCCGCACCGAGGACGACCCGAAGGCGGCGTTGATCGCGCGGTTCCAGCTGTCCGAGGCGCAGGCCGAGGCCATCCTCGAAACGAAGCTGCGCCATCTCGCGCGACTTGAAGAGATGAAGATCCGCGGTGAGCAGGGCGAGCTCGCCAAGGAACGCGACGGTCTCGAAAAGCTGCTCGGCAGCAAGGCCAAGCTCAAGAAGCTCGTGCGCGACGAGATCCAGGCGGACGCGCTGAAGTACGGTGACGACCGCCGCAGCAAGCTGGTGGCTCGCGCCGCCGCGCAGGCCATCGACGAGACGGAGCTGGTCGCGAGCGAGCCGGTCACCGTGGTGCTTTCGAAGAGCGGCTGGATGCGTGCGGCGAAGGGCCACGAGCTCGATCCGCGCTCGCTGTCGTTCAAGACGGGCGATGAGTACCGCGCCTTTGCCCGCGGGCGCAGCACGCAACAGGCCGTGTTCCTCGACAGCACCGGCCGTGCATACAGCCTGCTGGCGCACACGCTGCCGTCAGCGCGCGGGCAGGGCGAACCGCTGTCGGGTCGCCTCGATCCGCCCGACGGGGCGACGTTCCCCGGCGTGCTCATCGGCGAGCCCGAGGATCGCTGGGTGCTCGCGAGCAGCGCGGGCTATGGCTTCGTCGTCAAGCTGGAAGACCTGCACAGTCGCAATCGCGCGGGTAAAGCCGTGCTCAACGTGCCGGATGGCTATGCGGCGATTGCGCCAACAGTCGTGCCGCCGGGCGATGAGCCGTTGCTCGCTGCGGTGAATTCGGAAGGGCGCCTGCTGACGTTCCCGGTAGCTGACCTGCCCGAATTGCCGCGCGGCAAGGGCAACAAGATCTTCGGCATCTCGACCAAGAAGTCGCTGGTCGAGCCCGAAACGCTGCTCGCGATCGCGGCGGTCGCGCCGGGTCAGACGCTGAAGGTGCTCTGCGGCGACCGCACGATGGGTTTGTCGTACAAGGATCTCGCGGAGTACCGCGGCGAACGCGGACAGCGCGGCGCAGTGTTGCCGCGGGGCTGGCGCAAGGCGGAAGGCCTGGAAGTGGAATAAGGTTTGGTTCGATTCCGGCTGACCCCCAACCCCTTCCTCACATCACGACCTGTTCCGGGCTGTTTACGAAATAGCCCTGGATGAACTCGATGCCGAGTTGCCACAGCACGGCCATCGTGTTCGCGTCTTCGACGCGCTCGGCGATCGTCGTCACGCCGTATTTGCGCGCCACGTCGACCAGCGCCTTCACGCGCTCCTGCAATGGGCGGTCGTTGGCGAGACCTTGCATCAGTGCGCCGTCGATCTTGACGTAGTTGACGGGCAGTCGGTGCAGCAGTGCGGCGGCATCGCCCGAGGCGCCGAAGTGCTCGACGGCGAACTCGATACCGAGCGCCGAGAGCAGGCCCTGCAGCGAGCGCGCCTCGCGCGGTTTCTCGTGTGCCATCTCTTCGGTGATCTCGAACACGATGCGGCTGGGCTCGACGCCGGACGCCTTCAGTTGCTGCCGCAGCCATGCGCCGAGCGTCTGGTCATGCATCGAATCGCGGGAGAGACGCACGAAGACCCGGTAGGGCTGCTTCGCAGCGCAGAAAGACATGGCGGCACCGACGATCCAGCGGTCGATGTTCTTCATCAGGTCGGTGCGTTCGGCCGCGGCGAGGAACTCCGTCGGCAGGACTTCCTGCCCGGATTCGTCGAGCATGCGCACCAGCAGGTCGAACATCGGCCGGTCTTCACCGACGAGGTTCGCAATCGGCTGCTGCACCAGCCGGAACCGGTTCGCCATCAGCGCCGCCTTGATCTGGTTCGCCCAGGCGCGATCGGCCTCGTCGATCGCAGGCTTGGCGCCCGCCGGCTCGCGGTGCAGACAGCGGTCGCCGCCAGCGTCGGCTGCCGCACGTTGTGCAGCGATCGCAGTCTCGAGCGCCTTCTGCAGCGGGCCGCCGTGGCTGTGCAGCGGCGCCGAACCAATGCTGCACGTGAGTTCGACGGCCGACTGGTCGGCCCGCAACGGTTCTGCGGCGATGCGCTCGCGCAGCTTCGCGAGCCAGGCTTCCTGGTCGCGCGGGTTGCCGCGTTCGACGAGCAGCGCGATGCCGTGCGGTGCGACGCGACTCGCGAGGTCGCCGGGCTGCAGTTGTTCCTGCACGCGGCGCGACAGTGCGTCCAGCACTTCCTCGGCCACGATCGGTCCGAATTCGAGCTCGATGTTGTCGAAGCTGTCCGGTGACAGGTAGGCAACGGCACGCAGGCCGGCCTTGAGTGGCTGTGCCGCGCGCGCTTGCGCCGATTCGATGAACGCGGCGCGACGCAGGAGCCCGGTGCGCGAATCGAGGCGCATCGCCTGCTCGAGCTGGTTGGCCAGCGACTCGAGGTCGCGTTTCTGCGTGGCAACGCGCAGGCGCACGGCCGGTTCGCCTTCGAACTCGAAGCGTTCGAAGCTGAGTTCGAGCGGTTGCGAGCCGCCTTCGGGCTGCAGCGCCATCACGCTCAATGCATGACCGGACCAGCGACCCTGCGTCGCGGCGACGAGCGCGCCCTTGAGGGCCGCATGGCTGCGGGCGTCGAACATGTCCATGAGCGGCTGCCCGAGCAGGTCGCCCGGATCCGCGTGCCCGAAGAGTTCGCTCCAGGCGGGGTTGACGTCCACGACGATGCCTTCCTGCGCGTGCGCGATCGCATCGGTCGAGCCCGTCATGAACGCACGCATCTGGTCGCGGTACTGACGGGCGGACGCGAGCGTGCCGTTGAGCGCGTTGTCGAGCCGTGCGGCGTCGAGTTCGCGCGTAGCGACGGCCTGCAACCGACCGCTGGCGGTCAGTGTCACGACGTCGGCGGCACCGAGTTCGAGGCCATGAACGAGGTCGGCTTCGGTGAGTGAATCACGCACCACCAGGGCCGGCACGCGCGGAGCGAGACGAGCACGTTGCTCCATTGCGCTTGCGAGTTCGTCCGAATCGGAGACGCAGAAGAACAGCAGCTGTGGCGCATCGGGCGTGCCGAGCGCGTCCGCTAGGTCGCTGAGCTCCCGCACCCACGTGCAGTGAACCGCCTGGCCCGCGTTGCGCAGGGTGCTGTTGATGATCTCGACGGGGTCCTGCTGCCGCGACAGGACGACCACTGGAATGGCGCTGATTTCGCCCAATTGCCTACCCTGTTAGGCACGGACCGAGCCGGCCGGGCCCCCGCGCACGTGTACTGTCAAATTCGCGGGGATCATAGCATCGGGGTCTGCGCGCCTAGCGTGACGCAGGTGGCAGCATTGTCTTCGAGGCGGTGCCCCGGACCCGGGGTGACGGAGGAGGGGGGTTGCAGGTATCATGCGCGGCTACGCATAGGCAGCCAGCCATTGTCGGTGCCTGCCGCTTCCGGTTCAACCGCATCCGCCCAAGCGCAGCACACCCATGTCCAGCTACAGCACGAACGAATTCAAGTCTGGTCTCAAGATCATGATCGACAACGATCCTTACGTGATCGTCGAGAACGAGTTCGTGAAGCCCGGCAAGGGCCAGGCGTTCAACCGCGTGCGCATCCGCAACCTGAAGTCGGGCCGCACGATCGAGCGCAGTTTCAGGTCCGGTGACACCGTCGAAAGCGCGGACATCCAGGAATCGGAGATGCAGTATCTCTACCGAGACGGCGATTTCTGGCACTTCATGGTCCCGGAAAACTTCGAGCAGCACACCGCCGGCAAGGAAGCGATGGGCGACTCTGCGATGTGGCTCAAGGACGGCACGATGTGCACGGTCATGCTGTGGAACGGCGTGCCGCTGTCGGTGAACGCGCCGGCCCACGTTGAACTCAAGATTGTCGAGACGGACCCGGGCGTGCGCGGCGACACCGCGACCGGCGGCCAGAAGCCGGCGAAGCTCGAGACGGGTGCGACGGTGCGTGTGCCGCTGTTCCTGAACGAAGGCGAAATCATCCGGGTCGACACGCGCACGTCGGAGTATCTGTCGCGGGCGAAGAGCTGAGTAGGGGCGGAAGGGCAGGAAGGGCAGGAAGGGCAGGAAGGGCAGGAAGGGGGCAGTCGGAAGTGCAGCCCCACGCTGCGCGTTACTGCCGACGAAAGAAAATGGAAAGAGCGCTCAGGCGCCTTTTTTTGCTTCTGGGAATTGAATGGTGTTTTCGGTGAACACCCTGCCTCCGCCTAACCCCTTCCTGGCCTTCCTGGCCTTCCTGGCCTTCCGGACCTTCCTGCCCTTCCGCCCTTCCTCACCTCCCTCCCACGGTCGCGACGAACGTCGCGACGAGCCGCTCCAGTCCCCGCGCATCAGCGTCGTCAAAGCGATTCACGAGCGGGCTATCGAGATCGAGTACGCCGAGCAGTCGGCCGCCGGCCAGCACGATCGGCACCACCACCTCCGAGTTCGATGCGGAGTCGCAGGCAATGTGACCCGGGAACGCATGCACGTCCTGCACGACGAGCGTGGTGCGCTGCGTTGCGGCGGCGCCGCAGACGCCTTTGTCGAGCGGTATGCGCACGCAGGCGGGTTTGCCCTGGAACGGCCCGACGAGTAGGTCACCTGACGCCTCATCCAGCAGGTAGAACCCCACCCAGTTCAAGTCGGGCAGGCTCCAGTACAGCAGCGACGACATGTTGGCGGCGCAGGCGATCAGGTTCGGCTCGCCCGCGAGCAAACCGCGCAGGCTCGACTCGAGTTCTGCGTACAACGCCGGCTTGGCAAGGGAGCGGACGTCGTCGTTCAGCGCATGCATCTTCGCAGGACTCCGTGCGGGGGAACGCGGGCCGGTCAGGCCCGCTCGTAGGGAAACGTGACCACGTCGTCGATGCGTTCTGCGCGCGCCGCGACCATCACGAGACGGTCGAAGCCGAGCGCCACACCGGCGCAGGGCGGCAGGCCCGCGGCGAGCGCATCCAGGAAGAAACGGTCGACCTCGCGGACGGGTTGGCCGCTTGCGCGGCGTCGAGTGAGGTCGGCTTCGAACCGCGCGCCCTGTTCCGGTGCCGAGCCCAGCTCGTGAAAGCCATTGGCGAGTTCCAGCGGGCCCCAGAATGCTTCGAAGCGCGAGGCGACCTCGCCGCGGATCTGCGCCAGTGCAGCCTGGCTCGCAGGAAAATCGTAGAGGAACGTAAGCCTGTCGTGCGCAAACGACTCCGCGACGACGGTGCCCATCGCGAGATCGAGCACGTCGTCACGTGCGGCGCCTGCGCGCATGGAGTCGGGCACGGCAGTGCCCGCGCGCTCGATGGCAGACATGAGTGCATCGATCGGCGCACGCAGCGGATCGAGACCCAGACGCCGTTGGAAAGCGTCGCAGTACGTGATCGATTCGCTCGCCGCGAATGTCCACAAGGATTCCAGTACGTGCCGGATCAGGGCTTCGACGTCGCGCATCAGTGCGTGATGGTCGAGCCCGTGCCGATACCATTCGAGCATCGTGAATTCAGGATTGTGCCGACCACCGCGTTCACCGGCGCGGAACACTTTGCAGACCTGGTAGATGTCGGGCGCCCCGGCGCAGAGCAACCGCTTCATCGCGTATTCGGGCGAGGTCTGCAGGTACCCAGCCGTGGCGCCCTGTGTTGCATCGTCTGCAACCCGCAGCGACTCCAGGTGTACGTCCGTCACAGCCGCGCGTACGAGCGCGGGCGTTTCGACTTCAAGCGCACCGGTCGCGCTGAAATACGTGCGAATCCGGGCCAGCAGATCAGCGCGCAGTCGCAGTGCCGCAAGATCGGCCGTGGGGCGCCACTCGGCGTCCGCTGCAGCGCCCGGCGTCATGCACCGAATCGCGCGAGCATCTGGCCGAGCCGGACCGGTTCGCCGGGCTCGACGCGCGGCGCAAACGCGGCGACCTCGCCAGTGAGCACGATCACGGTCGAGCCCATGTTGAAACGGCCGAGTTCCTCGCCGCGCTTGAACCTGCGGCCGACTCCTGACTCGATCACGCGCGCCTTGCCGCCGCGACTGGGCGGCGGGTTGATCTCGCCCGCGAACACGGTCTCGATGCTGCCGACGAAGAGCGCGCCCACCAGCACCAGGCAGAACGGGCCGTCATCGGTGTCGAAATCACAGACGACGCGTTCGTTGCGGGCGAATAGATCTGGGACCGTGCGGGCTGTCGCGGCATTCACGCTGAACAGTTGCCCCGGCACGTAGCGCGTGGCGCGCAGGACCGCGTCGCATGGCATGTGGATGCGGTGATAGTTGTACGGCGCCAGGTAAAGGCACGCGAAACTGCCCCCGTGGTAGCGGGCCGCGGCCGGCGCGTCTGCCAGCAAGCCTGCGCAGGTGTACTGCATGCCTTTGGCCTGCAGCAGCGCGCCCGCATTCGTGCGGCCGAGCTGGCTCACGGTGCCATCGACCGGCGACACGAGCGCATGAGGGTCGGTGGCGATCGGACGGGCCCCTGATCGCAACTCGCGCGTAAAGAAAGCGTTGAACGACTCGTAGGTGAACGGATCGGGCTGCAATGCCTCGCGCATGTCGATCTGCGGGTATGAGCGCAGCACCGTGCGCAGGATGAGGTTGCGCACGGCCGGCTGGCGGCTGCGCGCCAGCCCATGCATTGCGCGCGAGAGCAGGTGCTGCGGCAGGACCTTCTGCAGCAGGGCAAACAGTTCGTCGCTGGCCGAGCGATCGGGCTCGACGGTCATCGGTGCGAATCCTCGAAATACTGCACGACCTTGCGGAAATCTCGGGCCAGCACGGTGGCATCGAGCGGCGGCGACGAATAAGCGGCGAGCGCGCCCGCCGGCGAGACCACGAAGAGTCCGGCGCCGTGGTCCAGCGTGTAACCGCCTCCGGGCAGCGGCACTTTGGCGAACGGAACCGAGAACGCCGTGGCTGCCTGCGTGGTCGCCGCGAGCGTTCCCGTCGCGCCCAGGAAGGACGGGTCGAAGAAGGTGACGTACGGCTTGAGAATGGCGGGCGTGTCCCGCTCGGGATCCACGCTCACGAGCAGCACGCGCGGCTGCTGTCCCGCCGGCAGGTCGGCGAGCTGTTTCTTCATCTGCGACAGTGTCGTGAGCGTCGTGGGGCACACGTCCGGGCACTGCGTGAAGCCGAAAAACACCAGCGTCCAGCGGTCGCGCAGAAAGTCGCGGGGCAGCGGGTGATTGTCCTGGTCGACGAGGTCGAGCGCAGGCAGCGCGCGCGGTTGCGGCAGGATCGTCGCGCTTTCGGTCACCGGCAGCTTTGGTGGCGTCACGAACACGCGGGCGAGGAACAGCCCGAGCGCAAACGCTACAATGGCCATCAGAGCGTAACGAAGCAGGGGGCGGGCAGTCATCGCACCGATTATCCCATAGGACCGCAGCGACCATGCCGACGACCCCGAGCCCGTTCACCCGCCAGCCGCCAGCCGCGCCCACCGTCGCACAGCTGATCCGTTTTGGCGCGCGCGAGTTCGACGCCGCCGGGCTCGCCTACGGGCACGGCACGGCGGATGCGCTGGATGACGCTGCGGCACTCGCCTTCCATGCGCTCGGACTCGACCATGCCGATGCCGAGGCTGCCTATACGGTCAAGCCGGGCAAGCCGCAGATCGAGCAGGTGCTCGGCCTGTACGCTGAACGGCTGCGCCGCCGGGTGCCCGTCGCCTACCTGATGGGCCGGATGTGGTTTGCCGGACACGAATTCGAAGTCGACGAGCGAGTGATCGTGCCGCGCTCACCCTTCGCCGAGCTGATTGCCAAGGGTTTTGCGCCGTGGATCGAGGCCGCGCGCGTGCAGCGGGTCGTCGATCTCGGTACCGGCTCGGGTTGCATTGCAATCGCGTGCGCGCTGCGATTCCCGCAGGCCCGGGTCGACGCCGTGGAGATCTCTCCCGACGCGCTCGCAGTCGCGGCCCGCAACGTGCAACGGCATGGCGTCGGGGCGCGCCTGCAGCTGCACCTGGGCGATACGTTCGAGCCGCTAGGCGACGCCGTCTACGACCTGATCGTGTCCAATCCCCCGTACGTCAGCGATGCGGAAATGGACGCGCTTCCGCGCGAGTACCTGCACGAGCCGGACATGGCTTTGCGTGCCGGAGCCGATGGGCTCGACGTGGTGCGCCGAATCCTCCGCGATGCCGATGCGCACCTCGCGCCGGGCGGCATCCTGGTGGTCGAAGTGGGCGACAGTGACGAGCGACTGCAGCAGGCGTTTCCAGGCGTGCCCTTCGTGTGGCTCGAGTTCGAACATGGCGGCGGGGGAGTCTTCCTGTTGACGAAAGACGACCTCAGCAGGCACCGTCGTGAGCTTTCCGGGGCGGGCTAGGCATGTCGGGCAATACATTCGGGACGCTGTTTACGGTGACGACCTTCGGCGAGAGTCACGGTCCGGCGCTCGGCTGCATTGTCGACGGCTGCCCACCCGGACTGCCCCTCGCGGAAGAAGACATCCAGCGTGACGTCGAACGTCGCCGCTCCGGCACGTCCAGGTACACGAGCCAGCGTCGCGAACCGGACCGCGTGCGCATCCTCTCGGGTGTCTTTGCAGGGGTGACCACCGGGACGCCGATCGGCCTGCTGGTCGAAAACACCGACCAGCGCTCGTACGACTACGAAAAGATCAAGGATCGGTTCCGGCCGGGCCACGCCGATTACACCTATCAGCAGAAGTACGGCCTGCGCGACTACCGCGGCGGCGGCCGCTCATCGGCGCGGGAAACGGTGATGCGCGTGGCCGCCGGCGCCATCGCGCGCAAATTCCTTGCCACGAAGGGCATCGACATCTTCGGCTACCTGGCGCAGATGGGCTCGATCGGGCTCACCATGCTCGATCGCGAGGCCATCGACGCCAACCCGTTCTTCTGTCCCGAGCCCGCGCGCGTGCCGGACCTCGAAGCCATGATCGACGCACTGCGTCGCGAAGGAGATTCGATCGGGGCCCGCGTCAATGTCGTAGCCACTGGCGTGCCGCCAGGCCTCGGCGAACCTGTGTTCGACCGGCTGGATGCCGATCTGGCGCACGCGATGATGAGTATCAATGCCGTCAAGGGAGTGGAGATCGGCGCAGGCTTCGCCAGTGTCGAGCAGCGCGGTTCGCAGCACCGCGACGAAATGACGCCGCAGGGTTTCCTGTCGAACGAGGCTGGCGGCACGCTGGGGGGCATCTCGTCGGGTCAGGACGTGCTCGTCAGCATGGCGATCAAGCCGACCTCGAGCATCGTCAAACCGGGCCGCTCGATCGACGTGGCAGGGCAACCGGTCGAGGTCGTCACGACGGGTCGCCACGACCCCTGCGTCGGGATCCGTGCCGTGCCCATCGCCGAGGCGATGCTCGCACTGGTGCTGGCCGATCACTACCTGCGGCATCGGGCCCAGAATGCCGACGTCCGGTCGACTACGCCGGTGATAACCTGACTGCATGGCGCCCCGGTTGGGCACGCCATGGAAGTGTGGAGCATGTCCGGCAATCGCCTGACCAAAGGGCTACAAAGGCGCCTGCAGCCGCGGTCTTGTTGGGTGCGGACGGGGCCGTGGGATATAGTTATGTTTAATTGGTTGTCGAATTGCGAACCCAACGGAACCGTGGCGTACCGCCGCGACCGAGCCACGATTCGCGATCGGTGGGAGACTCGATGAAGACTGCTGTACGCCGCGTCCTGCTCATGAGCGCGTTGATGGCCCCGGGCGCCCTTTACGCGCTCGGCCTGGGCGAAATCAAGCTGAATTCAGCCTTGAATCAGCCTTTTGATGCTGAGATCGAACTGGTCTCGGCGACCCAGGAGGACCTCGGGGCACTGCGTGCCGCGCTGGCCTCCAACGACACCTTCGTGCGCTACGGTCTCGACCGTCCGGCGTATCTGGTCGATTTCAACTTCCGGGTTGCCAAGGGCCCCGACGGCAGGGACGTCCTGCGCGTCACCTCGCCCCGGCCGGTCACCGAACCCTTTGTGACGCTCCTGGTGGAAGCCAACTGGCCGCGCGGCCGGTTGCTCCGTGAATACACCGTGCTGCTCGACCCGCCGGTCTACGCGCCGGGTCCGGCGGCCGGCGAGCCTGTCGCAGCGGCTCCCCGGGTCAGTTCGGGTGGCGCCACCAGCACGCGTTCTGTGGCTCCGGTCGCCGACACGACGACCGAATCCGTTCGCTACTCGAGCCCCGCCAGCCCGGCTGCGCCTGCGGCGACCCCCAGCATCGAGCCGGGCAGCACCTACCGGGTACGCAACCACGACACGCTCTGGCAAATAGCCAGTGCTGCGAACCCGGGCTCACGCTCGAACGTCAATCGGGCGATGGTTGCCATCTTCCAGAACAATCCGCAGGCGTTTGACGACAACATCAACGTCCTGCGTTCCGGCAGCCTGCTGCGCATTCCGGATGCGAACCAGATCAGTTCCGTGTCGGCGAGTGAAGCGTCGGCCGAAGTAGCGCGGCAGTACGATGCCTGGCGTAGCGGCACGACGGGCGCCGCCGCTGCGAGCGAAGCCGGCAGGCTCCGCCTCGTCACGCCGGAGCAGGGCACGACAGCGCCGTCCACTTCGACGTCCACCAAACCTGCGGCTGTGACACCCGCTGCGACGACCGGAACGCCGGCCGCCGCGGCATCGGGCGACCTCGAAACGCGCGTCCAGCAGCTCGAGAGCGAACTCGCCGAAGCCAAGCGCCTGCTCGAAGTGCGCAACGCCGAACTCGCGACACTGCAGGGCGGTGCGCCCGTGCCCGCGGATGGGGCAGCCGCGCCTGCAGCCGCTGCAACCGCAGAGCCGGCCAAGCCCGAAAAGCCGACGACGCCCAAGCCGGAAGTCGTCGAGCCGCCGCAGCCGAGCCTGCTCGAGCGCGTAACCGACTACTGGTGGTTGCTGCTCGGCCTGCTGGCTGCGGGCCTTGGCGTCTTCTTGATCCAGCGCCTGCGCCGCGAACGTGGCAGCGCCGAAGAGTCGCTCGAAGAGGCGCTCGGTTCGCGCGACACTCGTGGCTCCGGTCCAAGGTACGCGCCGCGTTCGCGCGACATGGACATCGTCGTCGAAGAGCGGGGTGGCGGCGCAAGCACTGGACGCGGTGCGGCCATCGCAGTATCTACCGCCGCCGCAGCGTCTGCAGCACGCACACCGGAGCCGAGCCGCAAGGTCGTAACGGTCGAGGACACGTTGTCGGGTGACGGCCCGGCGAGCATGGAATCGGGTGATCCGCTGGCCGAGGCCGACTTCCACATGGCGTACGGCTTGTACGACCAGGCGGCGGACCTCGTGCAGCTCGCGATGAAGCGCGAGCCGCAGCGCCGCGACCTCAAGCTGAAACTGCTCGAAATCTATTTCGTCTGGGGCAACAAGGACCGGTTCCTCGACCTTGCCCGCGACCTCGACACGACACGCGCGGATGCGCCGGCCGGTGAATGGGACAAGGTCCTGATCATGGGCAAGCAGATTGCGCCGGGCGATGCGCTGTTTGCGGGCAGCCCGAGTTCCTCGTCGTCCGATTCGCTCGACATGGAGCTGCACGGATCGACGGGCACGCTCGACCTGACGATTCCGGCCGGCGACTCGGACCGTCCCGACATGGACCTGACGGAGTCGGAAACCGAGATTGCGCCGATCGACCGTTCGGGCCTCGATTTCATCCTCGACGAACCAGCCCGTGGCAATGACGAATCCACCGTGCTGCCGACGATCGAGATGCCGCGCATCAGCAGTGCCGGCGATACCGCCGGCGATACGCAGGAGCTCACGGTCGATCGACTCGGCCTCGATATCGATACGATGCGCGAACTCGAGTCGCTCGACGCGGGCGTGGCCAGTGACGCGCGCAAGCGTGCCAGCAGCGACACCGTCGAAACCGCGCTGATGGGCGGCGACACGAGCCTGCGCGACGACGACACCGACCTGCTCAGCTCGACGGCGCTGATGCACATGGTCGACGACACAGCGATGCTGCCGGGCGATGCGGCGCTCGAGGGCGTCGTCGACCTGTCCGCGGCGACGGGTGAACTGCCTGTGCTCGATGCGACGAGTGAACTGTCTGTACTCGACGTGACGGCACTGAGCGCAACCGTCGCCGGCAACGTCGACTACGACCTGGGCGGCGAGCCGGCGACGATGAGCGAAGTCGGCACCAAGCTCGACCTGGCGCGTGCGTACATGGACATGGGTGATCCGGAAGGCGCCCGCAGCATCCTCGACGAGGTGTTGCAGGAAGGTAGTTCGACGCAGCGCCAGGAAGCAGAGCGGCTGATCGCCAGCCTGCCCTGACGGGCAGGCTCGTGCCGCGTCTCGCGCTCGGCATCGAGTACGACGGCTCGGCGTTCGCCGGCTGGCAGTTCCAGTCGCACGCGCGCAGCGTGCAGGGCGACCTGCAGCGCGCGCTGGCGCAGGTCGCGGACCATCCGGTCGAGCTCACCGCTGCCGGTCGCACCGACGCCGGCGTGCACGCGCTCGAGATGGTGGCGCACTTCGACACGATGGCAGAGCGACCCCTGCATGCGTGGATGCTCGGCGCGAACGCCAACGTCGCGGCGGAAATTTCCGTGCTCTGGGCCCACCTCGTACCAGGCGATTTTCATGCGCGCCACCATGCATCGGCGCGGCGTTACCATTACCGCGTACTCGATCGGAGCGTGCGTCCGGCGCTCGAGCGTCAGCGCGTCTGCTGGATCCGGCACCAACTCGACGCCGCGCGCATGCACGAAGCGGGGCAGGCGCTGGTGGGATACCACGACTTTTCCGCTTTCCGTGCGTCCGAATGCCAGTCGCCGACTCCCGTGCGCGAACTCATGGAGCTGTCGGTCGAGCGGGACGGGTCTTACGTCGACATCCGGGTGCGCGCTAACGCGTTCCTGCATCACATGGTTCGCAACATCGCGGGCAGCCTGATCCTGGTCGGCCGGGGTGAACGCACCGTCGAGTGGCTGTCGGCGGTCCTGCGGGGGCGCGACCGTCGCGAGGCCGGGCCCACGGCACCGCCTAATGGCCTTTACTTCGTCGGCGCCGACTACCCCGCCGGATTCGGGCTGCCATCGGGTAAACTCCGCCGGCCGCCCACGGGAGCCGCGTCGTGACCTGGTTCGAAAAGATCATTCCCTCGCGCATCAAGACGGAACGCCGCTC
>JAPLSF010000164.1 GCA_026398785.1 Pseudomonadota bacterium
AGGAAGACATCGCACCGAAGGTGAAGCGGCTGCTGGCCGGCTACATGGAAGAGCTGGTAGTCGGCGATCCCGCGTACCTCGAAACCGACGTCGGTCCCGTCATCGACGAAGCGGCGCGCGCCATGCTCGAAGGGCACGCGCGTGAAGTCATGCAGACAGCTGCGTGGCATCACCGTATCCAGCTGCCGGACGCTACGCGCGCCGGCACGTTCGTCGCGCCGCTCGCGGTCGAGATCGCGTCGCTGTCGGTGCTCGAGCGCGAGTGGTTCGGCCCGATCATGCACATCGTGACCTACAAGGCGCGCGATCTGGAGGCGCTGGTGGATGCGATCAACGCGACGGGCTTCGGTCTGACGTTTGGCATTCACAGCCGCATCGACGGCACCGTGCGTCGCGTGGCGAGCCGCGTGGCGGCGGGCAATGTCTACGTCAACCGCAACATCATCGGTGCGGTCGTGGGCACGCAGCCGTTTGGCGGCTCGGGCCTGTCGGGCACGGGACCGAAGGCTGGCGGGCCGTTCTACCTCCACCGCTACGCGCACGAGCGTACGGTGACGATCAATACCTCGGCGGTGGGCGGCAACGCTTCGCTGCTGGCGATGGAGTAAGCGGGCCCGCCCGCGCAAGGAGTTCATGAACCTCAGCGCCCTCGACATCTTCAAGGTCGGCGTCGGCCCGTCGAGCTCCCACACCATGGGGCCGATGAACGCCGCCTGCGCGTTCGTGCACGACCTCGACTCGATGTCGCTGCTGGGACGCATCGACAAGGTGGCGGCGCAGGTCTATGGCTCGCTGGCCCTGACCGGCCGCGGGCACTGCACTGATCGCGCGATCCTGCTTGGGCTCGAAGGCAACCAGCCGGCCACGATCGATCCGGCCGCGATGGAGCCCTCGCTCGAGCGCATCCGCCGCACCGGTCGAATCCTGATCGCGGGCCAGCACGAGATCGCCTTCGACGAGCCGCTCGACCTGCTGTTTCACCGTGACCAGACCCTGCCGCAGCATCCCAACGGCATGCGTTTCACTGCGCTCGACGCGGCGGGGAACGTGCTGCATCGAGAGGAGTTCTTCTCCACGGGCGGCGGGTTCATCGTGCGCGCTCGCGATTTCGGCAAGACGTACGAAGGCGGACCGCAGGTCGACGTGCCTCATCCGTTCACCTCGGGCCACGAATTGCTCGAGCTGGCGCGCAATCGCGGGCTCGAGCTGCACGAGCTGATGCTCGAGAACGAGCGGGCCTTCCGGCCTGATGCCGAGACGCGCGCCGCGTTGCTCAACCTCTGGTCGATCATGGATGGCTGCATCCAGCGCGGGTTCGAAGCCAACGGCCTGCTGCCGGGAGTGCTCAAGGTGCGGCGTCGTGCATCACGCATGCAGCGCGTGCTGCTGGAGCAGTCTGCACAGCATCGTCCGCTCGATGCCATCGAGTGGGTCAATGCGTTCGCACTGTCGGTGAACGAGGAGAACGCCGCCGGCGGGCGTGTCGTCACGGCGCCCACGAATGGCGCCGCGGGTATCGTGCCGGCGGTGCTCGCGTACTACCGCAAGTTCGAGCCGGGTGCGAGCGAGAACGGCATCGTGCGCTTCCTGCTGGTGGCCGGCGCCATCGGCATGCTCTACAAGCGCAATGCCTCGATTTCGGGCGCCGAGATGGGCTGCCAGGGCGAGGTCGGCGTCGCCTGTTCGATGGCCGCCGCGGGACTCGTCGCGGCGCTCAATGGCACCAACGAGCAGGTGGAGAACGCAGCCGAAATCGGCATGGAGCACAACCTGGGGCTGACCTGCGATCCGATTGCCGGCCTGGTGCAGATTCCCTGCATCGAACGCAACGCGATGGGCGCAGTGAAGGCGATCAACGCGGCCCGACTGTCGATGCGCGGCGACGGCACGCACAAGGTGTCGCTCGACCAGGTGATCAACACCATGCGCCAGACCGGGCACGACATGTCGACGATCTACAAGGAGACCAGCCAGGGCGGCCTGGCGGTCAACGTTCCGGAATGCTGAGCTAACGGTACCGCGGAGGCACGATGCAGCCAGTCGATTCGGTGGTCGTGATAACGGGCGCGTTCGGTGCGCTGGGCTCGGCAGTCGCGCGTGCCTTTGGCCAGACCGGCGCCCGGCTCGCGCTGGTCGACGTGTCGCAGCCGTCCGCCGAACTGCAGAGGGACTTCGGCGGTGCGGGGCACATGCTGCTCGGCGGTGCGGATCTCGCCGACGTCGATGCGACGCGCAAGGCGATGGCCGCGATCGCAATGCGCTTCGGCGGCATCGACGTGCTGGTCAACGTGGCCGGCGGATTCCGCTGGGAAAAAATCGAAGACGGCGACATCGGCACCTGGGACTCGCTCTACTCGATGAACCTGCGCTCGGCCGTCGTCGCGTCGAAGTGCGCGCTCCCGGCCATGCTCGAGCGCGGCGGCGGTCGTATCATCAATATCGGTGCCGGTGCGGCGGGCAAGGCGGCGCTCGGAATGGGCGCTTATGCGGCATCCAAGGCGGGTGTGCAGCGCTTCACCGAAGCGCTGGCCGAGGAACTGAAGGATCGCAACATCACGGTCAACGCGATCCTGCCAGGCATCATCGACACGCAGCGCAATCGGCTCGACATGCCCAAGGCGGACTTCACGCGGTGGGTGAGTCCAGAGTCGATCGCGAGAGTGATCCTGTTCCTGGCGTCTGCGGAGGCTGCGCCGGTGACCGGTGCCGCCATTCCCGTGTTCGGGCGCGGCTGACGCTGCCGCCCGCTAGGCGAGGTTGCGCGGGTAGTCGAACTCGGCCTCCAGGCCGCTTTCCCAATTGAGCTGCGACCAGTCGTCCACGGCGAAGCACGCGGTGAATACTGCGCACGTCGGCATCGTGTCGATTTGGTCGCCGGCCGAGAGCTTGTTGGCGCAGTCCGTGATGCCAGGGTTGTGCGCAAACACCATCACGTGTTGCGCATCTCCGCCCAGTTCATGCACGACCTCCACGATCCGCTTCGGATCGGCCAGGTACAGGCGCTCGTCCTGCGCAATCCTGTCGGCGTGAACTTTCAGTTCGCGGGCCATGATGCTGGCCGTCGATAGCGCGCGCACGGCGGGGCTCGACAGGATCAGGTCGGGCTTCAGCTTGCGCGAGCGCAGGCGTCGCGCCATTTCGGGTGCGTCCTGCTGGCCGCGACGGTCGAGGACGCGGTCCCAGTCCTGCTGTCCAGGCAGCGACGCGTCCGCCTTCGCATGCCGGACCAGCGTCAGTCGCCGCATCGACCCGGTGTCCAGCCGGTCCGCCGCCAGGCGCTGCACCTTGCCCTTGCTCAGCTTGCCGAGGCTCATTCGCTCGCGACCTCGACGCAGCCATCGACAACTCGCGTTGCGTGACTCTTCACGGCCTCGTAGGCGGGCGGGGTCAACGCCCTGCCGGTGCGCAGGCAGAAGCGTGCGCCGTGGCGCGGGCAGATGACCTGGTGATCCTCGACCACACCGCCGGCGAGCCCGCCGCCGTCGTGCGTGCAGACGTCCTCGATCGCGAAGAACTCGCCCTCGATGTTGTAGACGGCGACGAACGCGCCGTCGACTTCGGCCGAGGCGTAGTCGCCCGGCTCGATGTCCGTGGCAGGTGCGACGCGGATCCAGGTGGTCATATCCGGGGCCCGTGCGCTGCATCGGCCATGACGGCAGGCGGACACCCGGGCCACAACATGATTCGCCGGGACGCCGTAAACCCGTCCTTGGGGGCTCTGAGCTCGGCGTCCATGCCTCGCACAGCCCGGCGAATCAGTTCTGGCCCGAATGTCCTCGCCGTCAAGTGGCCGATGGGACGTTGCCTCACATCATCCCCGTCTGCAGTCGCGCAGCCTCGGACATCATCGACTGGTCCCACGGCGGGTCGAACACGAGCTCGACGTCCACGTGCTTCACCGTCGGGATGACCTCGACCTTTTCCTTGACGTCGGCGACGAGCACGTCGCCCATGCCGCAGCCGGGTGCGGTCAGCGTCATCTTGATCGACAGCACGCGGCCATCGCCATCGGGGATGACTTCACATTCATAGACCAGGCCGAGGTCCACGATGTTGATCGGGATCTCCGGGTCGTAGCAGCCCTTCATCTGCTGCCAGGCAACCTGCTTCACGTCGTCGTCGCTCGCATTCGGCGGCAACCCAGGCGTCTCTGCCAGCTCCTTGCCGAGTGCGTCCGCGTCCTTGCCCGCGATGCGGAAGAGGTTGCCCTCGACGTAGACGGTGAAGCTGCCACCAAGGGCCTGCGTGATGTAGCCCTGCTGGCCCTGGCGCAGTTTCACGTTGACGCCCGCAGGAACGATCACCGCGTCCACGTCGCGGGTGAAGTTCACTGGCTCGTTGTCGGCTCGGTACAAGGCGGGCTCCTGTCGATCGATCGATTATTCGGTCGAAACCTGATCCTGCTGGTGCAGCGCCGCATCGAGCGTGTGCCAGCACAGGCTCGCGCACTTCACGCGAGCCGGGAATTCACGGACGCCGGAAAGCGCGCCGAGCTTGCCGAGGCTGCTCACGTCGATGTCGACGTCGTCGCGCGTCAGCAGTTGGTGCATCTGCGAAAACAACCCTTCGGCCTCTGCAATGGTCTTGCCCATGACGCTCTCGGTGAGCAGCGAGGCCGAGGCGACTGAGATCGCGCAGCCGCTGCCGTTGAACGACACGTCGCTGATGCGGTCGCCGTCGAGCTTCACGAACACCGTCAGCTTGTCGCCACACAGCGGATTGAAGCCGTCGGCGCGGCGATCCGCGTCCGGGATCTCGCGGAAATTGCGTGGATGCCGGTTGTGGTCGACGATGACGTCGCGGTACAGGTCCTTGAGGTCCATCAGCCGAGCATCTCCCGCGCGGTGTGCAGGGCCTCGACCAGCCGATCGATCTCGGCACGTGTGTTATAGAAGGCGAATGACGCACGTGCCGTCGCCGGCAGACCGTAGAATTCCATGACCGGCATCGCGCAGTGGTGACCGGTGCGGATCGCGACGCCCTCGTGGTCGAGGATCGTGCCCAGATCGTGCGGATGCACCTTGTCGATCGTGAACGACACGACCGCCGCTTTCTCGGGCGCCGTGCCTACGAAGCGCAGGCCGGGAACGGTTGCGAGCCGTTCGTTCGCGTAGACGAGCAATGCATGCTCGGCGGCCGCAATGCGTTCCATGCCGAGTGATTCAAGGTAATCGATCGCCGCGCCGAGACCGATTGCGCCTGCGATGTCCGGCGTGCCGGCTTCGAATTTATAGGGCAGGCCATTGTAGACGGTTTTTTCGAACGACACCGCCAGGATCATGTCGCCGCCGCCCTGCCACGGCGGCATCGCGTTCAGCAGCGACTCGCGTCCATAGAGCACGCCGATCCCGGTCGGACCGCACATCTTGTGGCCGGAGAAGGCGTAGAAATCGCAATCGAGCTCCTGCACGTCCACTTTCATGTGTGGCACGGCCTGTGCGCCGTCGAGCAGCACCGGTACGCCACGCGCCCTGGCCGCTGCGATGAATCGGTGCACCGGGATGACCGTGCCGAGCGCATTCGAGACGTGGGCCAGCGCAACCAGCCTGGTGCGGGGGGACAGCAGGGCAGCGAATGCATCGAAGTCCACTTCGCCCGACTGGGTGATCGGGGCGACCTTGAGCGTGGCGCCCGTCTGCTGGCACAGCATCTGCCAGGGCACGATGTTCGCGTGGTGCTCGAGCCACGACACCAGGATCTCGTCGCCCGGGCCAAAGGTCGGCCGGCCGTAGGACTGCGCAACCAGGTTGATGGCCTCGGTGGTGCCGCGCACGAAAATGACTTCCCGCGTCGACCTGGCGTTGACAAAGCGCCGCACTTTCTCGCGTGCGCCCTCGAACAGATCGGTCGCTTCCTGGCTCAGCGTGTGCACGCCACGGTGCACGTTCGCGTGGGAGTTCTCGTAGTAATGCGACATGGCATCGATGACGGCGCGAGGACGCTGGCTCGAGGCGGCGTTGTCGAGGTACGAGAGCGGCAGTCCGCGGACCTTGCGCTCGAGCACCGGGAAATCACGGCGGATGGCGTCGACGTCGAGTGCGCCGGAATCGCTGACCAAGACGTGAACGGCGTTCATACGGCCACCTCCAGCAGGCGCACGAGGCGCCGATCGAGTTCGTCATGCACGTGCCTCGCTAGAGCGGGTTCATCGACGCGCGCCAGCACGGCACCGGCAAACGCTCGCGTAAGGGCACTGCGCGCTTCGGGTTCGCTGAGTCCGCGTGAGCGCAGATAGAAGAGAGCATTCGGGTCCAGCTGGCCCGTGGTCGTGCCATGGCTGCACTGCACGTCGTCCGCGTAAATCTCGAGGTCGGGCTTGGTG
>JAPLSF010000114.1 GCA_026398785.1 Pseudomonadota bacterium
GTCACCCAGGCGCTGCTGCCAAACCTGCGCGCCGGCAAGCGCCGGACCATCGTCAACCTGTCCTCGCAGCTCGGCAGCATCGCGGACTCGAGCGGCCGCTGGTACGCCTACCGGGCGAGCAAGGCGGCACTGAACCAGATCAACAAGACCTTGAGCGCGGAACTGGCGCCGGAAGGGTTCACCTGCGTCGTGCTGCACCCGGGCTGGGTACGCACCGACATGGGTGGCGCCGGTGCCACCTATTCCCCGCAGGAAAGTGTCGCCGGACTCGTCGCCGTGATCGAGCAGCTCGGACCCAGCGACACTGGCCGCTTCTACGACTTCAAGGGCACGCCGATCCCCTGGTAACACGCGCGAGCAGCGCGCAGGAGCAGAGGCGTTCCCATCGTCAGTCGTCGGCGCGCTTCGATTCAATCGGCGGCACCGCCACCAACCGCTCGAAATCCGCATCCGCCGTCTCGAGTTCGGCACCGTGCCGACGGGCACACGCCGCAATCAGAATATCGGTGGCCGGCACCGACACACCGACCGCGCGCGCTCGGCGCGCGAGTTCATACGCGCTTGCCCACACCTCATCATCGATCGCGAGCTCCGGCAGCACGTTCTCGAAGTCGCGCAGAATCCTGCGGTCGCGATCGCCGGCCGCGCCGTTCCAGAGCTCGAGCCGCACCAGCGGGCACCAGCACGCCTCGCTCGCGGTCAGCGCCGCTTCGACCCGGGCGCGAACCACCGAGTCACCGCTCGGCCGCAGGAAGTGAATCCACGAGGAACTGTCGACCAGGATCTCGTCTACGTGCCGGAGTTCAGCGACTACTACAACAATCGCATCGAGTACTCGGCCAAGGTCACGGAAGTGACTTTGCTAGGCATCCTGCCATTCGGCGAAATGTTCGAGGTCTACGCAAAGCCAGGCGCTACGTTCAGCGAGGGCGAAAGGGTGCAGCGCCGCGACCAGTCGTTCGGCGACCAGGTCATCACGCGCAGCGTGAGTGACAACGGCACGGACGTCGTGTGGGGTCTCGGCGTCGGTGTGACCTTCGCGCAGGTGTTCCATGTGCGGCTCGGGTTCGAGTCCGTCGGGATCGACGAGGACGTGCTGAACACCCGCAACGACACGACGCTCGACTCGTTCGTGCTGGAGGGTCAGTTCCGCTTCGGTGGGTACTGAGGCAGGCGGCGCGGCCGCCATTGTCCGGACGCCCCGTTCCCGGCCATGATGCGGGCACCCGGCCCTGCTGCCGCCATCCGGAGCCCGACCCCGAGCCATGAGCGAAGTCATCCCGCCCTCGCGTCGCCGCGGTCACGGCCGCACTGCGCGCTCGACCGGACCAACGCTCGCGCCGCTGCCGCGGCTTGCAGTGCCGTGGTCACCGCTCGAGGTCCTGACGGGGGAGCAGGTCGAGCGGATTCTCGTTGCCGCGTTCCGTGTCCTCGAGGAAGCTGGACTCGAGATTCTTAGTCCTGCGGCCCGTGAAGTGTTTCGCCGGGCCGGCGCCCTCGTCGACGACGAAGCACAGCAGGTCCGCCTCGGCCGCGACCTCGTCGAGGCGCAGCTTGCCCATGCGCCTGAGTCCTTCGTGCTGCACGCACGCAACCCCGAGCGGCATCTGCACGTCGGCGGCCGGGTGGTGAACTTCGGTCCGGTCAACGGCGCCCCCAACGTCAGTGATGCCGAGCGCGGCCGTCGCTTTGGCGATATCGCCGCGTTCCGCGACATCCTCAAGCTCACGCATACGCTCGGCGTCCTGCACTGGCAGGGCGGCATCGTCGTAGAACCCGTCGACGTGCCGGTACCAGTCCGCCATTTGGCCGCGTACCGCGCGCACATTGAATGCGCCGACATCGTCTGGGCGGCGCGCGGAGTCGGCGGCATCCAGGCCGAAGATGCCATCGCGATGTCGGCGATCGAGCACGGCTGCTCGATCGACGATCTCGCCGCAAGACCGACGCTGATGACGGTGACAAACGTCAATTCGCCGCGGCGCGTCGACGAAGAAATCCTGGACAACATCATGATCATGGCGCGCCACGGGCAGTGCGTCGT
>JAPLSF010000012.1 GCA_026398785.1 Pseudomonadota bacterium
GACGTGGCGTTCCACTCGGAGCGCCTCAAGCGCGAGCGCCTGGCCGTCTCCGAAGAGGACCTGCGTCCGTACTTCCCCTTGCCGCGCGTGCTGCAAGGCCTGTTCGCCGTGGCGCAGCGCCTCTACGGCGTGCGCATCGAGGAACGCAAGACCGTCGATAGTTATCACCCCGACGTCCACTTTTACGACATCGTCGGCAGCGACGGCGAGCCTCGCGGCGGATTCTTCCTCGACCTGTACGCGCGACCCAGGAAGCGCGGCGGCGCCTGGATGGACGAATGCGTGGGGCGGATCGACCTGGCCGGTGCGCACGCGCTGCCGATCGCTTATCTCGTCTGCAACTTCACGCCGCCAAGTGCCGACCGGCCTTCGCTGCTGACGCACTACGAAGTGCTGACGCTGTTCCATGAGTTCGGCCACGGCCTGCACCACATGCTGACGCGCGTGAATTTCCCGAGCGTGGCCGGCATCAATGGCGTGCCGTGGGATGCGGTCGAGCTGCCGAGCCAGTTCATGGAGAACTTCGCGTGGCGTGAGGAGGTGCTGCCGCTGATCTCGGGCCACGTCGAGACCGGTGCGCCGTTGCCGCTCGACGCACTGCGCAAACTGCAGGCAACGCGCTCGTTCCAGGCCGGCATGCAGTCGGTCCGGCAGCTGGAGTTCGCGCTGTTCGACTTCCGGCTACACGCCGAGTTCTCGCCCGAACACGGCTCGCGGCTGATGCAGACGCTGGCGCAGGTGCGTGACGAGGTGGCCGTCGTGCGCCCGCCGGCGTTCAACCGCTTCCCGCACAGCTTCCAGCACATCTTCTCGGGCGGGTATGCCGCCGGCTATTACAGCTACAAATGGGCCGAGGTGCTGTCGGCCGATGCCTTCGGCGCGTTCGAGGAATCGGGCATCTTCGATGCCGCGACTGCCGGCCGCTTCCTCGGCTCGATCCTCGAGCGGGGCGGCAGCCGCGACGCGATGGAAGCGTTCGTCGAGTTCCGGGGCCGCAAGCCCGAGCTCGAGCCGCTGTTGCGGCAGCTGGGCCTGGCGGCATGACCCGCGCGCTTGCCACCTGGAACGTGAATTCACTGCGGGTACGCTTGCCGCACCTAACGGAGTGGCTCGCGGCCAACCCGGTCGATGCCATCGCGCTGCAGGAGACCAAGCTGCCCGATGCCGATTTTCCCGCAGCCGACCTGCAGGCCCTCGGCTGGAATTCCGCATTCAGCGGACAACGCACGTATAACGGCGTCGCCATCCTCAGCCGCGATCCCGTCACCGAAGTCGTCGCGGGTATTCCAGGCTTTGACGACGAACAGCGCAGGGTGCTTGCGGTCTCGCTCGGGAGCCTGCGCGTCATCGACGTCTACGTTCCGAACGGACAGACGGTCGGCTCGGACAAGTTCGCTTACAAGCTGCGCTGGTTCGATGCGCTGCGCGAGTACGTCGCTGCGGAACTCGCGCGCCATCCGCACCTCGTCGTGCTCGGCGACTTCAACGTCGCGCCGGAAGACCGCGATGTGCACGACCCCAAGGCCTGGGAAGGTTCGGTGCACGTGAGCCAGCCCGAACGCGCGGCGCTGCAGGCATTGCTGGGCACCGGGCTCGCGGATTGCTTCCGGCTGTTCGAACAGCCCGAGAAATCGTATTCGTGGTGGGACTACCGGATGATGGCATTCCGTCGCAATGCGGGTCTGCGCATCGACCTGATTCTCGCCTCGAATGCGCTCGCTCAGAAATGTGGCGCGTGTCACATCGACCGGGCGCCACGCAAGCTGGAACGGCCGTCGGACCACGCTCCCGTCGTCGCGAGTTTTGACATATAGAGCCAGGCGCGGTCAAAAGTCGCCGGAACTGCCCCAGTGCCGGTCTTTTTTGCTCTGGCACTTTCGGGCCAAGAGCATAGACTCGCCCGAAACCAGTGCGCGCCCTAACGCCCATGCAATTCCGCCGTAGCGATTACGACGTCACCAACACCGTGCAGGTGAGCTCCGTGGCGTCCGTGCGCAAGGCCGTCGAGGAGCTGTTTCAGCAGACCTGGCCTGGTGTGAACACCGAGCGGCTGACGACGGCGTTTGCCGACTTCGAACGGTTGTTCTCCGGTCAGTTTCCGGGCTACCTGGGCTGCGACACCGTCTATCACGACATGCAGCATTCGCTGGACGACACGCTCGCGATGGCGCGTCTGCTCGCCGGCTACGAGCGTACGCAGGCACCGGAGCAGCGCCTGGGCGCCGACCGCGCGCTGCTCGGCATCATCGTCGGGCTGTTCCACGACTCGGGCTACATCCGCCAGATCGACGATACGCAGCATCGCAACGGCGCGGAGTTCACCCGCACCCACGTGATGCGGGGCGCGAACTTTCTCTCGCGCTACCTGCCGGCCATCGGTCTCGCCAACTGGGTGCCAGTCGCAACACAGGTGATTCACTTCACCGGCTACGAGGTGCCGTTCAAGGACATCCGGCTCGATGACGTGCGCGACCGGCGCGTCGGTCACCTGCTCGGCACGGCCGACATGCTCGCGCAGATGTCCGACCGGTGCTATCTCGAGAAGTGCCGCGACCGCCTGTACCCCGAATTCGTGCTTGGCGGCGTCGCCATGCAGCGCGAGGAAGACGGCGGTCTCAAGGTCCAGTACGGCTCGGGGCTCGATGTGCTGCGCCAGACGCCACAGTTCTTCGAATTCACGATGCGCACGCGCCTCGACGGTGAGTTCGGCGGGGCCTACCGCTACGTCGAGAGCCTGTACGGCGGCCGCAATCCGTACCTGGAAGCGATCAACCGCAACCTGGCCTACCTGACGCGCGTGCTCGAGACCAGCGACTGGAGCATGCTGCGGCGCTCACCGCCCGTGTTCACGTGGGAAAAGAACCCGCTCGAGACCATGCGCTCGCTGGTGATCAGGCACATCCGCAACGCCGTCGAAACGACCTGAAGCGCAGCTGCGGGCAGCGCACGCCATGCTTCAGGACTTGAGGCTGCGCAGAAACTGCGCCGGATCCTCGCCACGCTCGAGCACTTCGACCAGCGCCGATCCCACGACGACGCCGTCGACGTGCCCCTGCATGCGCGTGACCTGCTCCGCCGTACGAATGCCGAAACCGGCGCACACCGGCACCGGTGACAGCGACTTCACGCGATCCATGTAGTCCAGCACCTCGTCCGGCACGGCCACGGACTTGCCCGTGGTCCCGGTCATGGTCACTGCGTACACGAAGCCCTGGCTCGCTGCGCACAGCATCTTGAGTCGCGTATCCGGCGTCACCGGCGTGACCATCTGCACCAGCGCGATGCCGACCCGGTCGAGTGCCGCCCGCATGTCGGCGCTTTCCTCGTACGGCAGGTCGGGAATGATGAATCCTGACACGCCCGCTTTCTTTGCCACCTCGGGCAACCGCTCCAGCCCGAAAGCCAGCAACGGATTCAGGTAGCTCATGAGCAGCACGGGCGCCTGCGGGCGCGGCTGCATGGCTTCGAGTTCGTGCAGCAGCCACGTCAGCGTGAAGCCGCCCTGCAGCGACGCGAAGCTCGCGCGCTGAATGGTGGCGCCATCGGCCATCGGGTCGCTGAACGGCACGCCGATCTCGACGACGTCGGCCTCGGCCGCGATCTCGCGCAGGTTCTGCGCGAAGTGCGCGCGGTCCGGAAACCCCGCGGTCATGAACCCCACGACGGCAGGCCGGCCGCTGGCGGCCGCGGCCTTGATCGCCGTGCTGATGCTATCGCGCGGTTGTGCAATGCTGGTCGTCATCAGATTTGCCCCTTCAGCAACGTGCGCTGCAACGTCGGCATGTCCTTGTCGCCGCGGCCGGACAGGCCGATCAGGATGCGGCAACCAGGATTCTTCTGCGCATACTTGCGCGCGCCGGCGAATGCGTGCGCCGTCTCGATGGCCGGCAGGATGCCTTCGTACCGGCTGCACTCCGACAGCGCCTCGAGCGACTCATCGTCTGCGGACGCGGCGAAGCCGAGGCGACCGATGCTCGCGAGGAGCGCGTGCTCCGGCCCAACGCCCGGGTAATCGAGTCCGGCCGAGACCGACTGCGTTTCCTGGATCTGGCCGTGCTCGTCCTGCAGCAGCAGCGAGTAGCAGCCCTGCAGCACGCCCGGCGTGCCGTACGCGAGCGAAGCGGCGTTCTGTCCGAGACCCGGGCCGATGCCGCCGGCCTCGAAGCCGAGCAGCTTCACCCCGGTGTCCGGCACGAACGGGTGAAACAGGCCGATCGCATTCGAGCCGCCACCCACGCAGGCGACCACGACGTCCGGCAGTGCGCCCGCCTGCGCCAGCATCTGCACGCGCGCCTCGACGCCGATCACGCGCTGGAATTCGCGCACCATGTACGGATACGGGTGCGGACCCACGGCCGAGCCGAGAATGTAGAACGTGCCGTTCGGATCCGAGACCCAGTCACGCAGAGCCTCGTCGATGGCTGCGCGCAGCGTCTTGTCGCCGCCCGTGACCGGCACGACTTCGGCACCGAGCAGTTTCATGCGGCCGACGTTCGGCGCCTGCCGCTCCATGTCGATCGAACCCATGTAGACCGTGCACGGCATGCCGAGGCGCGCGCACGCGGCGGCGGTAGCCACACCGTGCTGGCCGGCGCCCGTCTCCGCGACGATGCGCTTCGCGCCGAGGCGCTTGGCCAGCAGGCCCTGCCCGATCGCGTTGTTGATCTTGTGCGCGCCGGTGTGCGCGAGGTCTTCACGCTTCAGCCACACTTCCGCGCCCCAGCGCTGCGACAACGTCGCCGCATAGGTGAGCGGGGTGGGTCGACCGACCCAGGTGCGCAGCTGCATGTCGAGCTCGGCCTTGAAGGCGGGATCCGGCAGGATGTCGCGGATGCCTTGCTCGAGGCGATCGAGCGCCGGCACCAGCGTCTCGGGTACGTAGCGTCCGCCGAACGGGCCGAAGCGGCCGCGGGCGTCCGGAAACTCGCCTCTGAGCGTCTGCGCCAACAGCGCCTCGCGGTCGATCTTGAGGGCCTGGGTCTTCATTGCTGCATTACTCCCAAAGACGGTGACGCGACCCGCGCATGCGCTGCACGCGCCGCGTTGACGAAATTCCGGATCAGTGCGGCATCCTTGACGCCGCGCGTGGATTCGACGCCCGAGCTCACGTCGATGCCGAACGGTCGCACGGCTGCGATGACGTCGGCGATGTTCCCCGCATCGAGGCCGCCCGCAAGCACGAGTTCGCCCGCGGCAGCCAGACGCGCGGCTTCGCTCCAGTCAGCACGCTCGCCTGCTCCGCTGCGCCCGCTCTCGAGCAGGAAGCGGCGCGGCAGGCCCGCTTGCGACGGCAGTGGCCGGTCCGTGCGGTATACGGGCAGCACTCGCTGGCCTGCCGGCAGTAGCAGCGCGGCCAGGTCCACGGCATCGGTCTGCACCCAGTCAGGACGCACGGCATCGATCGCCGCGTCGATCTCCGCCTGCGTCGGGTGCAGGAACACCGCCACCTTCTCGATGCCGCGCGGCACGTCGGCAGCGATGGCCCGAGCCTCGGCCGCCGCGAGATGGCGCGGCGAAGCCGCGTGGAATACGAAGCCAACCGCATCCGCACCTGCTGCCACGGCAGCCGCCCACGCGTCCGTCGTTCGCAGACCGCACACCTTGATCCACAGGCGACTCATCGCGCGGCTCCGCGTCCGGCCGCGAGCAGTTCACGGACGGCCTGTGCAGGATCGTCGCGCTGCATGAGCGTGGTGCCGACGAGCGCCAACCGATAACCGAGGCCCGCAACGATCGCTGCATCGCCCGGTGTGATGACGCCGCTCTCGGCCACCGCGGGCCACTCGCTCGGCAACCGGTCCCGCAGCCGCTCGAAACGCGCAAAGTCGATCTGCAGCGTCTGCAGGTCGCGGCAGTTGAGTCCCATCAGCACCTGCTCGTTGCGGCTGCGCCGTTCGGTGGCGAGGTCTGCGGCAAGCGCGAGATCGTCGGCGTCGAAAGCCTCGAGCAGGACAAACAGTCCCTGCTCCGCCGCGGCGTCGAGCATCGCCACGAGGCGCTCGCGCTCGACCATGCGCACGATCAGCAACACGCCGCCGGCCCCGTTCGCCCGCGCTTCGAGCACCTGGTACGGATCGACGAGAAAATCCTTGCGCAGCGCCGGCACGCCGTACGGCGCGAGCGCCGCTGCCGCCTGTCGCAGGTGCGAGAGGTCGCCGTCGAACCGCGAGGGCTCGGTCAGGATCGAGCAGACCGCCGCGCCTGCTTCCGCGTAACCGCGCAGCCGTGCGACGGGATCCAGCGTCCGCGCGGAGAGATCGCCCAGCGCGGGCGAACGCAGCTTCAGCTCCGCAATCAGGTCGAATCCGTCGGTCGACAGCCGCAGGCGCGGAACCGCCGGCAGCGTCGCGCAGCGCCTGCGCAACTCGGCATCGCCGACGACTGCGCGTGCCGCGATCAAGCGCTGCTCGCTGCCGGCGGCCATGTCGGACAGCAGCCCCATCAGGGCGCCCCGCCGATCGAGCGGCCGAACGTGGCCAGCTTTTCGAGCAAGCGTGCGCCGTCGCCGCGATCGAGCGCGTCGCTGGCAGCGCGAATGGCGGCGTGTGGATCCGTGACGGTACCCGTCACTTCCAATGCGAGTGCCGCATTGAGCACGAGCGCGTCCCGGTGCGGGCCGCGATCCTGTCCCGTGAACACGGCACGCATGCCGAACGCATTGTGCTCGGCGTCCCCGCCGGCAAGTGACTGCGGCGTGCAGCGCGCGAGTCCGTAATCGAGTGGATCGCGCTCCGTGCGCACCACGTGCCCCGGCGTCACGTCGTACAACTCGAAGGGACCGCAAGGTGTCGGTTCGTCCCAGCCGGGCTCGCCGTGCACGACGAACACGCGCTGGATCGGCATGCCAGCCAGCGTTTCCGCCATCAGGCGTGCCGCGTCGCGGCTGTATGCTCCGATCAGTCCGAACGGCGGCTCGGCCGGGTTGGTCAGCGGACCGAGCAGGTTGAACACGGTGCGTACGCCGAGTGCGCGGCGCACCGGCGCGATTTCCTTCATGGCCGGGTGGTAGTGCGGCGCGAACAGGAACGTGAAGCCCGTCGCTGCGAGGCACTCGCCCGAGCGCCGCTCGTCGAGCGGCTGCGGCAAGCCGAGGCATTCGAGCAGGTCGGCACTGCCGGATCGACTCGAGATCGAGCGATTGCCGTGCTTGACGACGCGCACGCCCAGCGCCGCCGTCAGCAGCGCAGCGCCGGTTGAAATATTGAAGCTGCCCGATGCATCGCCGCCGGTTCCGACGATGTCGATGGCGGGCGGTCCGGGTGGCAAGGTCGGTCGGCGCGCGAGGCGACGCATCGCTGCAGCAAATCCCCGCACTTCGTCGGCCGTCAGGCCCTTGCTGCGCAATGCGGCCAACAGCGCACCGGCCATCGCGGGCGCCGTCGATGGATCGGTGAGTGCGACCAGCAGGGCAGCGGCCTCGGGCTCCGCCAGGTCCTCGCGGTTGAGCAGTCGCTCGAGTGTTTCGCGCAATTCCGCCATCGTCGTCGGGCTTAGCGCCGGCCCCCGGTGAACTGCAGGAAGTTACCCATCAGCAGCGGACCCGCAGGCGTGAGGACGCTCTCCGGGTGGAACTGCACGCCTTCGACGTTCAGCTCGCGGTGCCGCACGCCCATGATTTCGCCTTCGGCCGTGCGCGCGGTGACTGCAAGTATCGACGGCAGCGTCTCGGGCTTCGCGATCAGCGAATGGTAGCGGCCGACTGCCATCGGCTGCGGCGCACCGACGAACACGCCTTGCGCGTCGTGCTGCACGGGCGAGACCTTGCCGTGCATGAGCCGCCCGGCGCGCACGACGTCACCGCCGAACACTTCGACGATCGACTGGTGCCCGAGGCACACACCGAGCACTGGGACGTGGCCGGCGAACGCGCGGATCATGTCCATCGACACGCCGGCGCCGTGCGGCGTACCGGGACCCGGCGAGATGCACAGGTGCGTCGGCCGCAGTGCCTGCGCCTGCTCGATCGTGATCGCATCGTTGCGATGCACGAGCACCTCGGCGCCGAGCACGAGGAACGCCTGCACGAGGTTGTAGGTAAAGCTGTCGTAGTTGTCGACGAGCAGCAGGCGGGGAACGGGCTGCGTCATCACAGCCCCTCCCGCGCAATCTCGAGCGCGCGTCGCAGCACATCGCTCTTGGCGAACACCTCGCGGTATTCGTTCATCGGCACGCTGTCCGCCACGATGCCCGCACCGGCCTGGAAACTGTAGGTGTCGCCGTGAAAAACCATCGTACGGATCGTGATCGCGTGGTTCATGTCGCCGCCCGCTCCGAAGTAACCGACCGTGCCGCCGTAGAGTCCGCGACGGACCGGCTCGAGTTCGTCGATGATTTCCATCGCACGCACCTTGGGTGCACCGACGAGCGTGCCGGCCGGGAACGCGGCAGCGAACAGGTCGAACTGGTCCCGGCCCGCCGCGAGACGGCCGTTGACGCCGCTCACGATGTGCATGACATGGCTGTAACGCTCGATCGAACGGTAGGGATCGACGTTGACGCTGCCAGCCTCGGCGACGCGCCCGAGATCGTTGCGCGCAAGGTCCACCAGCATGACGTGCTCGGCGTTTTCTTTCGGATCCGCGAGCAGTTTGGCTTCATTCGCGCGGTCCTGCTCGGCGTCGGCGCCGCGCGGCAAGGTGCCTGCGATCGGGCGCAGGTGCGCAACGCCGCCTTCCAGCTTCACCAGCGCCTCGGGCGAAGAACCGACGATGACACGGTCACCGAGTTCGCAGAAATACATGTAGGGCGAAGGATTCAGCAGTCGCAGCGCCCGGTACGCCTCGAACGGATCCATGTCGCAACGGCCGGCGAAACAGATCGACAGCACGAGCTGGTAGACGTCGCCGGACGCGATGTATTCCTTGGTGCGGGCGACGTTCTGCAGGAAAGACTCTTCGGACAGGCTGGCGACGGCCGGCCCGAACTTCGTTGCACGGACCGGGCCCGGCAACCCGCCCCGCAGGGCCTGGATCACTTCGCGACGCAGCGCCAGCCGCTCCTGCTCCGGGCCGGCGTGCAGCAATGCCGCGCGGCGCGTGAGATGGTCGAACGCCAGGACCGAGCGCGGCGCAACGTAATGCGCATCCGGCACCTCCCCTTCGACCCGTGCCTTGGACGGCAGCCGTTCGAAATAACGCACCAGGTCGTAGCTGGCCGCCCCGACCAGGCCGCCCAGCAGCGGGAAACCCGCCTGGGTCAGGTCGGGCCTGGGCGATCGCGCGAGGGCCTGCCGCAGGGAAACCAGCAGCTGCGCCTGGTCGGCGGGCCGGGGCTCGCGCGCGCCATTGACCATCAGGCCCGAGGCGTCGAGCCGGTACTCCATGCAGTCGCCGAAGCCGATGAACGAGTAACGGGCAAGACGCTCGCCGCCTTC
>JAPLSF010000077.1 GCA_026398785.1 Pseudomonadota bacterium
GCGATGCCGGACTGCGCGACGTAACCGATCGCCGTGCCGGCGACGGCCGTCACGACCGCGATTGCGACGAGCTGGACCACCGTCTGAGTCAGCACGAATCGCTGCGGCGCGCCCATGCACTTCATCAGCGCGACGGTGTCGAGGTGACGCCGCGCGTAACGCTGTGCGGCCATCGCCACCGCGATGGCTGAGAGCAGCACGCTCACGAGGCTCGCGAGCGAAAGGAAGCGTCCCGCGCGATCGGCCGAGGCGCGGATTTGCGGGCTGGCATCGGCGATCGACTGCACCCGCTCACCGCGCTGCTCGTGCGCCTTGAGCCACTCACGGAAGTCGTCGACCGGTCCGGGCTCACCCGCAAACAGCACGGCCCGCCGTACGCGACTGCCGGGCTGCACGAGTTGGGTGGCAGGCAGATCGGCGCGGTTGATCATCAGCGTCGCCGACAGATCGGCGAAGCCGCTGCCCTGGTCGGGGCGATAGTCGAGCACCCGCGTCACGCGGACCGTGTGAGCGCCGACCGTCAGGTCGGATCCCACCTGTGCGCCGAGTTTCGCGAGCAAGCGCGAATCGGCCCACGCTTCGCCGGGCGCCGGAATGCCGTCGGTGACCACGCCGTTGCCGAACAGCTTGTCGGTCGTCTTCAAACGCCCACGCAACGGGTAGCCTGCGCCGACGGCACGCAGCGCGATCAAGGACGATTCCTGGCCGAAGAACACGACGCTCGGCATCGACTCGATGCGCGCGGAACGCAGGCCTCGCTTTGCTGCTTCCACTGCGTAGGCATCCGCAATCGGCCGCGCCGATTCGAGACGCAGATCGGCTGCCAGCACTTCGCCGGCCTGCCGCTCGACCGCAAGACCGATACGGCTCGTGAAGAACCCGACCGCCGTGAGCGAGGCGACCGCCACCAGCAGCGCGAGCACGAGCACGGCGAGTTCGCCGGACTTGAGGTCCCGCAACAGGTTGCGCAGTGCGAACGCGAGGGACGGCATGCTTCAGCTCAACTCGGAACGACGCGCCCGGCTTCGAGGCGGATGATGCGATCGCAGCGCTCCGCCAGCTGCCGGTCGTGCGTGACGAGCACGAGCGTGGCCTGCGTCGCGCGGTTGAGACCGAACAGCAGGTCCATGATTTTTTCGCCGGTCGCAGCGTCGAGGTTGCCGGTGGGCTCGTCTGCGAACAGCACGTCCGGATGGCGTACGAAGGCGCGCGCGATGGCGACGCGCTGCTGCTCGCCGCCCGACAGCTGCCGCGGATAGTGCCCGACACGTTCGGCGAGACCCACGCGGCCGAGCACTTCACGCGCTGCGTCTCGCGCATCGGGGCGACGCGCGAGTTCGAGCGGCAGCATCACGTTTTCGAGCGCCGTGAGTGACGGCACGAGGTGGAACGACTGGAAGACGAAGCCGACGTGATTGGCCCGCACCGCGGCGCGTCCGTCCTCGTCGAGCTGCGTCAGGTCGTTGCCCGACAGCAGCGCACGGCCGGAGGTCGGTTCGTCGAGGCCGGCGAGCAAAGCGAGCAGCGTCGACTTGCCGGCGCCCGACGCGCCGATGATCGCGACGGATTCGCCGCGCCGGATCGACAGCGACACATCCGCCAGGATGGCCAGCGTTCCCTCGGGACTGCTAACCTGCTTGCCGAGTCCTTCCGCCGCCAGCACCACCGTCGTGTCGTTCATCAAAACCCTTTTTTCACTCGCTGCCATTCGTGTCCTGTGCCTCGTCCTGCTCGCCTGCGGCGTGCCCTTTGCCGCCCGTGCGGCGGATGCACCGGCAGCCGCCCCAACCATCCTGGTCCTGGGCGACAGCCTCAGCGCGGGTTACGGGATTCGAGTTGAGCAGGGCTGGGTGGCCCTGCTGCAGGCTCGGCTGCGCGCCAAAGGGTACGGTCACCGCGTCGTCAACGCCAGTTCGAGCGGCGAAACCACCGGCGGCGCGCTGGCCCGGCTGCCCCGGGCACTGGCCACGCATCGGCCGGTGATCGTCATCGTGGAACTGGGCGGTAACGACGGACTGCGTGGGCTCCCGATCGCTGACATCCGCCGCAACTTCGAAGCCATCATCCGCAGTTCGCAGCAGGCAGGGGCGAGGATTCTGCTGGTCGGCATGAAGATCCCGCCCAACTATGGCCCCGCCTACACCCGCGACTTCTACGGCCTGTATGGCGACCTGGCGCGGCAATACAAGCTGCCGAACGTGCCGTTTCTGCTCGCCAACGTGGCCCCGGACGAAGCCCTCTTCCAGGAGGACGGCATCCATCCCACGGCGGCCGCCCAGCCCCGGTTGCTGGACGAGGTCTGGCCACACCTGCAGCCAATACTGGCCCGGAAGTAGCGCCTACCGATTTCTGCGGATCGCGGGTCGGTGTATTTGGGCTGCCGCGCTGTTATATAGACCGGATGACGCTGATCGCGGCCACGGCCGCGGGCGCAAATACCAGGGGAACCGTCTTGGAAAAGATCTGGCTGCAGCATTATCCGGCCGGCGTGCCGGCCGAAATCAATGCGTCCGAGTACCGCTCGCTGCTCGAGTTGATCGAGCAGTCCATTGCGGCGCATCGCGACCGGCCGTGCTTCACCTGCATGGACCGCACGCTGACCTATGGCGACGTCGACGTGCTCGCGGGTCGTTTCGCGGCGTATCTGCAGCAGGTCGCCCGGCTGCGCAAGGGTGACCGCCTCGCGCTGATGCTGCCGAACGTGTTGCAGTACCCGGTCGCGATCCTCGGTGCGTTCCGGGCGGGCCTCACGATCGTCAACACGAACCCGATGTACACGCCGCGCGAGCTGCAGCACCAGCTGCACGATTCCGGCGCGCGGGCGCTCCTGATCCTGGAGAACTTCGCACACACGCTGGCCGAGGTGCACGGCGACCTGCACCTCGAAACGGTGATCGTCACAGGTGTCGGTGACCTGCTCGGCTTCCCGCAATCGATGCTGGTCAACTTTGCGCTGCGCCACGTGAAGAAGCAGGTGCCGGAGTACAGCCTGCCCGGTGCGGTGAGCTTCTCGGATGCGCTGAGCAAGGGACGCTACGAAAACCTCGAGCGCGTCGAACTCGGCCACGAGGACATCGCCTTCCTGCAGTACACCGGCGGCACCACGGGCGTGTCGAAGGGTGCCGTGCTCACGCACCGCAACCTCGTCGCGAACGTGCTGCAATCCGAAGCGTGGATCCGCCCGGAACTGAAGCTGGACGAGCCGCTGATCGCAATCACGGCGCTGCCGCTGTATCACATCTTCGCACTCACGGCGAACAGCCTGACGATGATCAAGCTCGGCGCGCACAACATCCTGATTCCGAACCCGCGCGACTTCGCCGCGTTCGTGAAGGAGCTGGCACGGCACCGCTTTTCATTCTTCGCGGGCGTCAACACGTTATTTAATGCGTTGCTGCACACGAAGGGCTTCGACAGCCTGGATTTCAGCGGGCTGCGCGTGAGCCTGGGCGGTGGCATGGCCGTGCAGCGCGCCGTCGCCGAGCGCTGGAAGGAAGTGACCGGCAACGTGCTGACGCAAGCCTGGGGCCTCACCGAGACCTCGCCGGCCGCGTGCATCAACCGCCCGGGCGATGACTTCAATGGCTCGATCGGCCTGCCGATTTCGTCGACGATCATCACGATCCGCGACGACGACGGCAAGGCGCTGCCGCAGGGCCAGTCCGGCGAGATCTGCGTCGAAGGTCCGCAGGTGATGCGCGGCTACTGGAACCGTCCGGACGAGACCGAGAAAGTCATGCTGCCGGGCCAAGTGCTGCGCACAGGCGACATCGGCTACATGGACGCGCAGGGCTTCGTGTACATCGAAGACCGCAAGAAGGACATGATCCTCGTGTCGGGCTTCAACGTGTACCCGAACGAAGTGGAAGGCGTCGCCGTGACATGTCCTGGCGTGCTCGAGGTGGCCGCGGTAGCCCAGCCGGATGAGCGTGCGGGCGAAGTAGTGGCGCTGTTCGTCGTTCGCAAGGATCCGTCGTTGACGGCAGAAGCAGTGATCGAGCACTGCCGCAAGGAGCTGACTGGCTACAAGGTGCCGAAGCACGTGTACTTCAGGGACGAACTGCCGAAGACCAACGTCGGCAAGATCCTGCGGCGCGAGCTCAAGGATTCGTTGAAGCCGCGCCAATAGACCAGTTGATAGACTAGTCGCTGATTGAGGAGCCGCTGCCATGAAGACCGAAATCGGTGCCTACGACGCCAAGACACGGCTCCCCGAGCTGCTGCGGCAGGTTAAGGCCGGCAAGCGCTTCACCATCACCAACCGTGGCGCAGCCATCGCGGACCTCGTGCCGAGCGAGACCGCCCGCGCGCCGGACGCACGGGCGGCCATCGAGAAGTTCCAGGCCTTCCTGCGCGATAACCCAGTCAAACCAGGCCGCAAACTCAGCACCAAGTCGCTCATCGAGGATGGCCGCGAGTGAACTTCGTGCTCGACGCATCCGTCACCATGGCCTGGCTGCTGGGCGACTCGAAGCCAGCCGACCGTGCGTACGCACAGGGCGCCCTGGAGGCATTGAAGCAGGCCGATCGCCACGCCGAGGTACCGGTGACGTGGAGCCTCGAGGTGTCGAACGTCGTCGCGCGTGCCGAAGCGAAAGGCCTGCTCGCGGAAGCGCAGAGCAAGGCATTTCTGGAAATGCTCTCGCACGCGCCCATACATGCCGACGGGGCGACCTTCACGCAGGCGCTCGGCAGCACCCTGGACCTCGCGCGACGCTACCGGCTGTCAGCATACGACGCCTCATACCTCGAGCTCGCGCTGCGAGCCGGGCTGCCGCTCGCCACCCTGGACGCGGACCTCACGAAAGCGGCGCGCAAAGCGGGTGTGAAGCGCTTTACTCACAGATGAGCGGGTGATTCAGTCGTGCCAGCCTTGCCCGGTGAAGCCGGTGGCAGCTGCGCCGGTCGTCGCGTCGCACGGTCACTAGCGGCGGTGTACGCTTCGGCATGACCGCCAGCATCGAGCGCGCAGCCGCCAAAGTCCCGGAAGTCACGCTGGTCTTCTGGCTGATCAAGATCGCTGCGACCACGCTGGGTGAAACCGCTGGCGACGCAGTGTCGATGTCGATGAACCTCGGCTACCTCGCCGCCACCGGCGTGTTCACCGCGATCATGGTCGCCGCCGTCAGCGCACAGATCCGCGCGCCCGGCTTCAGCCCATTCCTGTACTGGGGCACGATCATCGCGTCGACCACGCTCGGCACCACGCTGGCCGATTTTGCGGATCGCTCGCTCGGCATCGGCTACCCAGGCGGCACCCTGCTGCTGCTATCGCTGCTGATCGGCTCGCTCGTGCTCTGGCGCTGGAAGCTCGGCACGGTGGCGGTCGATTCGGTGAACTCACCCCAGTCCGAAGTTTTCTACTGGGTAACGATCATGTTCTCGCAGACGCTGGGCACGGCACTGGGTGACTGGACGGCCGACACCGCCGGGCTGGGCTACCTCGGGGGAATGGCCATTTTCACAGTGCTGCTCGCTCTGGTCGCCGCGGCGTACCGATGGACGAACCTTTCCCACACCGCGTTGTTCTGGGCTGCCTTCGTCCTGACCCGGCCACTCGGCGCGGTCGTCGGCGATTTCCTCGACAAGCCGCTGAGCGCGGGCGGTCTCGACCTGAGTCGGTTCGGCGCTTCTGCCGTCCTGCTGGCGTTCATCGTCGCCTGCGTGGTGTTCATTCCGCAGCGGCCGGCGACGGCTCGACATTGAGGTGACGAATGGCGCTGGGCGCAACGATGTACGTTTTCGCGGTGCGCCTGGCCGATGCCGATCGGGGTGTCTATGAGACGCTGACGCTCCGGATAGCACGGCATCCATCGGAGACCGCCGAGTACCTGGTCACGCGTCTGCTCGCCTACTGCCTCGAGTACACCGCGGGCATAGCGTTTTCCAAGGGCTTGTCCGACCCGGATGAGCCGGCGATCAGCGTCCGGGACCTCACGGGCGTACTGCAGACCTGGATCGATGTCGGCGCACCGGATGCCGCCCGGCTGCACAAGGCGGCGAAGGCGGCACCGAACGTGGCCGTGTATGTGCACCGGGACCCGGAGCAGCTGCTGTCGCGCCTCGCCGGCGAGCGGATTCACCGCGCCGATGCGCTGCGGATCTGCGAGGTGGACCGGGAGCTGCTCGCGGCATTCGTCGCGCGGCTGGATCGCCGCATGGACTTCGACCTGGCGGTCTCCGATCGAACGCTCTATCTGTCGCTCGGCGAGGACACGCTCACGGGCGCGGTGCACGAGCGACGGATCGGGACCTGAGAATCAGCGTCGGACGCAAGCGCAAACGGATTTCGAGGCCGACCGATTGATTTGGCCGAGCTCAACCGTCTAAGCCCGTGGATAACCGTAGAAGCCCAGAGAAATCTGGGCTTCGTCGTTTCAGGGCTGGAGAAATGACAAGCAGACTCAATCGGGGTTCTCCGACTCCCAACGCTGCCGCACTGAGAAAGCCAGTGCGCGCCATTCAACGACTTGCGTCTCCAAGGGGGACCTACTCATGACTCGATCGCAGACTGCGGACGCCGGGACACGAACCGGCTTGATCGCTCTGGTCCTGTTAACGCTCAGCTCGGTCCTGTTCGCGGGTCAGGCATCGGCACTGACGCTCTCACCCACCAAGGTATCGATTGCGGCGGGAAGGAGCGCCGCGGTGAAGATCAGCAGCGCGAGCGGCCAGATCCGGGCCGAGTCGAAGAACACCGCCGTAGCAAAGGTGTCGCTGTCGAATGTGACGACGACCGGTGCGACGCTCAAGGTCTACGGTGTCAGCGCAGGCGTCGCGACCGTCTATGTTCGTGACGCCATGACGCCGAGCATCAGCCTGCCGGTCACCGTCGTGAAGGCCATGACCTTGTCACCGACCTCGGTGTCGCTTGCCATCGGTGCCAGCAGCAAGCTCACCGCCAGCAACTATTCAGGCGCCGTGTCGGCGGCCTCTGCCAGCACCAGCATCGCCACGGCCTCAGTCAGCGGCAATGTCGTGACGGTCAAGGGCATCAAGGCAGGCAACACCGTGGTGTCGGTGAAAGACAGCAAGGTGACGGTCAACGTGCCGGTCACGGTGGGCACATCGACCGTGAACAGCAGTTGGGTCTACAAGATCCTGGCGACGAACGACCTCGGCATGCACTGCGTGGACGCCGACTTCTCGGTGTTCTCGATCCTTCCGCCTTACAACGTCGTCAATGCGCAGGTCGTGCGCCGTGCCTCGACCGGCAAGCCGGTGGTCGTGAACGACTCACTCGTGACTTTGCACTACCAGGCCGTGCGCGACCTCGCGGGATCGATCAACAGCTCGAGTCTCAACTCGACCCTGGGTCCCAAGACGAATTTCTGGACGTACGCCCCCGCGCTGTTCGGTGTGCAGCTGCTGCCAGGCCAGGGACTCAAGGGCCTTTACATGCCTGCAGACACCACGACAGCTGCGAACAGGTCCCTCGCGTGGAACACGGCCGGCGGATTGTTCAAGGCCGAGGGCGTGCCGATCACGCCGAAGGATGATGCTGGCCTCCCCAATCGCTACCCGCTGATGCGACTCGTGGCCACCGAGAAGGCGACCGGCAAGGACGTTGCGTACCTCGACGTCGTGCTGCCGGTGTCCGAGGAAACGACGTGCTCCGACTGCCATGACCTGGGTGGGACCGCCACCCGGCGCACAGGAATCACCTGGTCTGCCAAGTTGGACAAGGAAGTCCGTACGCGCGAGAACGTCCTGCTGCTGCACGACAAGATGAACACGACCAACCTCATGGCGTCGAAGCCCGTGCTCTGCGCAGGGTGCCACTACTCGCCGGCGCTGGACCTCGCCGGAACCGGCCCCGCCGGAGCACAGGTGGGCAAACCCACGATGTCTTCCGCGATGCACGCGTATCACAGCACCAGGATGCAGGGATTCACGGACGACTGGGTCCGCCTGGGTGGCACGCCCAGTTCGCAGACGCAGGCCTGCTACACCTGCCATCCTGGCAGGAACACCAAGTGCCTGCGTGGAGCCATGACGGAGACAGTGAACTGCCAGAACTGTCACGGCAAGATGGCGGCTGTGGGTGGGATGTCGCCGCTGAAGGCGGGCGGGAGCATCGACGGCACGAACGACCTCAAGCCGCGTCGGCCGTGGAAGGACCTGCCACGCTGCCAGTCCTGCCACACCGGCGACGCCGTCAGCTATTTGAGGCTGGACCCGTCGCTCATGGCGTCCGACGGCCTGCGTACGAACGTCGCGTTCGACCCGACGGATGCGTCAGCGTCGCCGCGACTTGCGAGCAACAAGCGGTTTGCCGAGAACAGCGGCCAGCTGTTCCGCTTCAGCAAGGGCCACAGTGGCATCGCCTGCGAAGCCTGTCACAACAGTACGCACGCGATCTGGGCGAACCCGGTCGATACGCACAACGACAACGTCGCGGCGAAGGAACTGCAGGGACATACCGGCACCGTGGCCGAGTGCTCGACCTGTCACGCGCCAGGTTCGCTCGCCCTCACGCTGAACGGCCCGCACGGCATGCACAACGTCGGGGACTCGCGCTGGACGTCGGGACACGAGAGTCTCGCGCAGGCGAACGTGAAAGCTTGCGCCGCATGCCACGGTCCGAACTACCGCGGCACCGTGCTCTCACGTACCGCAGCAGTCCGCACCTGGAGCACCGAGTTCGGTACGCGCACTGTCCCCAAGGGCCAGGTCGTCGGATGCTACGACTGCCATAACGGTCCGAACCCGTAATCGAATGCCGCGGGAAGAGGCCCGGTGACGCGAGTCGCCGGGCCTTTTCTTTTCAGATGGGCGGCCCGCGCCACACGCGGGACATCCCGGTTGTGGCCTGTGCCGTTTCAGCGGATGCTGTACCTGCTATGGATCACACCTGCCCCCCTCACCGTGAGTGAACCGACCGCATGATGCACCCGACCCCCCGGATTGAACACGTCGTCGCAACGGCCGCCCAGTGGGGCCTCTCCCAGCCGAAAGTCCACGGTGAAGATGACCGCAAACGCGCCCTCTCCGCGGTCGCCACGGACCTGAACGGGCGGCTGAAGCAATGCTGCAAGAGCGCCGAATCGCCGTCCAAAGCCGCGCTCGAGATGCGCAGCCACTTGACCCTGTTTGCCCGCTACGGGCTTCCCAACGAGAAGGCGACGCAACTCGTCAGGGATTTGACGATGCAGGCATTCACGCCAAAGAGGCGCTGAACCGGGAAGGGCAGCACCATGTCACTTGACCCGCAAGCGGTCGCTGAATTGGCGCAGTCGTACACAGCCGCGTGGAATTCCAGGTCCGCCGAGAATGTCGCCTCGCATTACGCCGCGGACGGCCAGATCGTCATCAACTGCGGCGAGGCCTGGCAGGGGCGCTCCCGCATTGCCGCCATGGCTACCGGTTTCTTCACCGACGTTCCCGACCTTGCATTGAGCTGTGACGAGCTGCGTTGTGCCGGGTCGCATGCCGTCTATGTCTGGACCTTCACCGGCCACGATGCAAGAACAGGCAGGCCGCTGCGGGTGCGTGGCTGGGAAGAATGGGACCTCGACGACGACCTGAAGGTGAAAGCTTCGCGTGGCTGGTATGACGCCGACGACTACGCCCGACAAGTGGCGGGAGCCTGACGCCATGGCAACGAACGCCAAGGAACTGCAACTGGCGCGGGCCACGGCCACGGCGATTCTCGGGATCGACACGCTGTGGGGCGGCGACGTCATGAACCCGTCGGGCATCGGTCGCTTCATCGCAGACTCGTGGTTCTCCGACGAGCCGCTGCCCAAGGCCTACCAGCATCCGGCGGCGGCGAAGCTCCGGCAAAGCGGTGGCGTAGCCGGCAAGAAGATCGACGTGTCAGCCGTCGATGCGTACCTGGAGGCCGTCGACATTCCGGCCGCCATCGGCGAGCTGAACGCAGCGGCGGGCAACACCGGCCAGTTGCGAGGCGCGTACGTGCAGGGCCTGTGCGAATGCCTGGGCGTGATGTGGGACCTGGTGCAGGAGCGGCTCGGGCGCGGGGCGGCCGTGCCTTACGAGCGTTGCGTGACCGCGTCCACCGGCGCAGCGCCGACCCCTTCCGATCCCGTTGCCAAGCGGGAGCGCATTGCAGAACTGCTCGCCAGGCAGGGCTACAGATCCGCCACGCGGGCGCAGCTGCTAGCCGCAGTGGACGCCTGGCGCCGCGAGCGCATGGTGCCGAAGAAATCGATCGCGATGCTGGCCGATGCCTGTATTGCGCAGTTCGACGCGGGCTCCGCAAGACACATCGTCCCCTGCCTGCCAAAGGCGCTGCGTGACGTTCCCCGCGCCAACATCCAGTTCCTCGCGATCGAGAACGCCTGGTTTTCGGGCTCGATGAATTACATCGGCCGTGCGCGCAACCGCGACGGCTCGCCACAGTACGAGGCAACGTACGAGATCAACGCGGCACTCGAGATCTCCGTGCCCGAGTTCATGCAGCTGGTGTCGCACGAAGTGGTGCCCGGCCACGTGACCAACTTTGCGTGGATCCAGGCGCTGTACGCGCGTCGCAAGCTGGGCTTCGAGGCGACGGTGCTCACGATGAACACGCGCGGCGCGGCGCTGTCGGAAGGCATCGCGAACAATGCGATCCTGATGGCTTTCGGCGTTACGGAGGTCGACGAACTGCCTGGCGTCGACCTGCAGCTCGGCACCCTGCTCGCGCTGCTGCAGGACGATGCCAAGAATCAGTCGTCGTTCCTCACGTGGGAAAGGAACTGGGCGCAGGACAAGGTGCGCGGCGTGCTGCGCAACGAATTCCTCTGCTCCGACGAACGCGCCGACAAGCTGTCGGGTGCCTGGGGCCGTCACCCGCTGCTGGGACGCATGTACCTGCCGGCGTACCGTGCGGGCACCGTCAAGGTGGCGGCGCTGCGCAGGAAACATGCACCGGAAAAGATCATTCCCGCGCTGTATGGCGCGCTTGGACTGGTGGATCTCGTGACGATCGACCAGGTGCTTGGCGTGGGCGGATCGAGAGGCGGCAGTGGCCGCAAACGTTGACAGCGCGACGAACGACGACGGCACAGAAGATGCCTCGACCGCTGCAAAGCCATGGGCCGTCTACCTGCTGCATTGTGCAGGCGGCAAGAGCTACATCGGCATCAGCCCGTTGCCGCAAGAGAGATTCGACGCTCACCAGGCAGGCAAAGGCGCGGCCTTCACGCGCGCCAATCGTCCGCAGGCTCTGGCAGCGGTCGTATGGTTCGAGAATCGAAGCGCCGCCGCTTCGATGGAAGTGCGATTGAAGGCCTTGGCACGGCCGGCGAAACTCGCGTGGTTCACGCGTTTCCCGGCAACGACACCGTCAATTCCGTCCACGCTCGACGAAGGATTGAACAGCCTGGCCGGACCGGCCTGTTAGGCTAGCCCCGCCCTGCCTGACAGGTTGCCTTGCATGTCGTTTTCCGCCGAACTCAGACGAGTGCGTCGACTACGACTTCTTCTTGCTGCGCCGCGACGCCGCCGCCATCGAGTGCTGCGCGACGTAATGCGCTGCCACGCCGTCGCCTGCGCTCGCCGCGCGATGGATGCCTTCGATGATCATCTTCTCGGCGCGCTCGGTGCCCACCCAGTTCACGATCGTCACCCACTTGCCCTTCTCCAGGTCCTTGTAGTGCTGGAAAAAGTGCGCGATCTGGTCGACGAGCGTGATGGGCAGGTCCTTGTAAGACTTCACTCCTGAGTAGAACGGGTGGAGCTTGTCCACCGGCACAGCAATGATTTTCTCGTCATCGCCGGCTTCGTCATTCATCAGCAGCGCGCCGACGGGACGGACCCGCACGATCGCGCCGGCCACGATGGGGCTCGGCACCACGACGATCACGTCGACCGGATCGCCATCGCCCGAGAGCGTGTGCGGGATGAAGCCGTAGTTGCCGGGATAGAACATCGCGGTGTTGAGGAACCGGTCGACGCGCAACGCCCCCGATTCCTTGTCGAGTTCGTACTTGACCGGCACGCCGCCCTGCGGAATCTCGATCAGGACGTTGATGTCGCTGGGCGGGTCGGCGCCGATGCTGATCTTGTTGATGTCCATGGGGAGGGGGAAGTAGGGGGAAGGGAGGAAGGGGGGAAGTCGGACTAAGAGTGGTATTGCGGCGAGAGTTCGTGCACGGCCTCGATCATCGCCAGCGCGTGCTCGGGCTTCACTTCCGGATGGATGCCGTGGCCGAGGTTGAACACGTGGCCCGGGCCCTTGCCGTAGCTGGCCAGCACGCGACCGACCTGCTCCCGGATCTGCGCCGGCGGCGCATAGAGCACGCTCGGGTCGAGGTTGCCCTGCAGCGCAACCTTGTCCTGCACCTTGCGTCGCGCGTCCGCGAGGTCGGTCATCCAGTCGACGCCGAGTGCGTCACAGCCCGTGGCCGCCATGTCGTCCAGCCAGTCACCGCCGCCTTTCGTGTAAAGGATGACCGGCACGCGGCGTCCGTCGGCTTCGCGCGTCACGCCGTCGACGATCCGTTGCATGTAGCGCAGCGAAAACTCGCGGTAATCCGCGGGAGTGAGCGCGCCGCCCCACGTATCGAACACCATGACCGCCTGCGCGCCCGCCGCAATCTGGCCGTTGAGGTAAGCAATCGTCGCGCGCGTGATCACGTCGAGCAGCCGGTGCAGTTCCTGCGGCGCGCCGTAAAGCATGCCCTTGATGTGCTCGAAGTTCCTGCTGCTGCCGCCTTCGACCATGTACGTGCCGACCGTCCACGGACTGCCCGCGAAACCGATCAGTGGCACGCGGCCCTTGAGTTCGCGGCGGATCGTGCGGACCGCATCCATCACGTAGCGCAGCTCGCCTTCCGGATCCGGAAGCGGCAGCCGGTCGATGTCGGCGGGCGTGCGCACCGGTCGCGCGATCTTCGGACCTTCGCCGGTTTCGAACGAGAGGCCGACCTTCATCGCGTGGGGTACGGTCAGGATGTCCGAGAACAGGATTGCCGCATCGAGCCGGTAACGGTCGAGCGGCTGCAGTGTCACTTCGCAGGCCAGTTCGGGGTTCATGCACAGCTGCAGGAAGCTGCCCGCTTTCGCGCGCGTGGCACGGTACTCCGGCAGGTAGCGTCCGGCCTGACGCATCATCCAGACTGGCGTGCGGGGCGTGGGCTGGCGCAGCAGCGCGCGCAGCAGCAGGTCGTTCTGCAGCGGTGCGCTCACGGGCGTGCTCCGGCAA
>JAPLSF010000348.1 GCA_026398785.1 Pseudomonadota bacterium
GGCTTCGCTGAATCGCCGCGCGTAACTCGGGCTGTACCAGTCGAAGTTCACCACGATCGAGGTTTCTCGCCCCAGGTCCTCGTTCCAGAAGCACTTCAGGAAGTTCCAGTAGATGAAGCGCTGCAGGTCGTAGCGCCCCTCCTTGATGCCGAGCAGCGGAATGGCGGGTGCGTCGAAGGCGACGTCCAGAGCACTCAGGCGCCGGCCCAGCTCCGTCAGCTGCTCGGACATCTGCCATAGGGCCTCGGTCGGAATGCTCTTGCACTGCGTGCGGAAGTACTCGTCGAGAAGTTCGCGGGGCAACGCCTTCCTGGCGTAGAAGTAGCAGGCCACCTGCGCTCCGGCGCGGCGTGTGATGCGTGCCAGCTCGCCGAATGTTCGCTCGGGGCTCTCGGTGTGCATGATCACCTGGTCGCAACTGGCGTAGTCGACGCTGCCATCGCGCAAGCCGGTACGCGCGATGTCGCCACGCACGAAGAACAGGTTGGCAAGCGTGGCGTAGTTCTGCGCCGCCTGCAGCACGGCATCCGAGTAGTCCATGCCGATCACCAGGGCGTGCGGAGCCAGACGCGCGAACCACGCCGCCTTGTAGCCCAAGCCGCAGCCGGCGTCGACGACCACATCGCAGCCTGCCAGATGCTCGCGCAACGCATCTTCGGACGCGAAGCCATACAGCTTCAGATACCACTCGCGCTGGAACCCATACAGACGCTCCTTCTCGTCGCTCCTTTCATATCTGTCCCACTTCTCGCTGAATACATCGTTTGTTTGCTGCTGGTTCGAGTCGGCCGATGTTTCGTCAGCGATGGCGAAGTTGCCCACAATGGCCAGTTTCGCCTCAAACACGCGCTCCAGCTTGTCGATGAATCGCGCTCGGCTCATGAGTGAGTCGCCGGTTGGAGAGACAGAGCGGACCGCGCTGAATGGATGGTCGCTGGCTGATCAGCCGCCAGGGGTTTCGAGGGTCGCGGGGCCGACGACCCGACACGGTGTTCCGTACGCCTTGCTGCCGTCGGGGATGTCGCCGAGCACCAGACTCTGGGCGCCAATGACGCAGCCGGTGCCGATGCGCACGCCCTTGGCGACCACGACGTTGGGGCCGATGTAGCAGTTGTCGCCGATGGATGTCGCAGCATGCCGGTAGTCTGCGGTACGCCCGCTGAGCGCCCAGGCCACGGAATCGTGGCTGTAGATCTGCACGCCGGCGGAGATCGAGCAGTTCGAGCCGATCGTCAGGCCGCCGGATCCGTCGAGCACGACGAACGGGCCGATCCAGGTGTCTCTGCCGACGCGAACGTCGCCGAGCACGAGCACGCTATCGTAGATTGACGAGCCTTCGCCAAAGCCGAGCTCGCGGGCCTTCTCCCAGCGGTCGACCACATAGTCGGCCAGCGGCAGGGAGCGCAAGTACTTTGCGTTCACCTCGCGCCGACGCGCGAGCCAGAGCGCCTTCAGGTTCTGCAGCAACTGCTCAAGCATAGGTGCAGACGATCCAGTTCTCGACGCTCAGCAACGACCAGATGAACAGGCGCCGATTTTGTTGGCCGGCAAGATGCTCGTTGACGAGCCCATGCGCTGTCTCACGGTCGAGATAGGTGTAGATCCTTGGCGCACCATCCAGCAGCTGTTTGCGCACGTAGTCGATGCTCTCGCCCTTGAACCACGAGGCATCGGGAGCCGAAAAGCCCTGCTTGACGCCCGTTGCGATGTCCTGCGGAATATAGGCCCGCATGGCGTCACGCAAAATCTGCTTGCCGTCGCTGGTCTTCAAGAAGTACTTGCCCCGTTTGTCGCCGGGCTCGTTCTCGTTGATGCGAATCACGTCGTTCAGATTGTTGAGCTTGAGGCCAACGGGGCAGCGCATCGCGAAATCGACCAGGTCGTTGTCGAGGAACGGCACCCGGGTCTCGAGGCCGTGCGCCATGCTGAGCTTGTCCTCGACCACCAGCAGTCCGTGCAGGAAGGTCTTGGCCTCGAAGTACAACGAGTGGTTGATGTAATCCTCCGGGCGGTCGAGCTGGTTGTCGTGGTTGAGAAAGACACCGCGGAAGATGTCGCGCGTCGACACATGCTTCACGTCGTCCCAGATGGGCGCCAGCAGACTCCGCACGTGGCGATCGTCGACCAGGCGCTGCCAGAACCCGTAGTACTGATCGATGTAGTGCTCGAAGTTGTTCGAGACCGCCGCACGGTAGTAGCGCCACGGGTAACCGCCGAAGAGTTCGTCTCCGCCAGCGCCGGACAGTACGACCTTGACGAACTTGCTGGCCAACTTCGCGGCATAGAAGTTGGGGTAGCTCTGCCCGACGCGTGGCTCTTCGAGATGCCAGGCCAGGCGCGGCAGCACCCGCTCCATGTCACCGGCCTTGAGGACCATTTCGTAGTGCTCGGTCTTGAAGCGTGCCGACATGGCCTCGGCCTTGACGCGCTCGTCGAAACTCAACTCGATGCCCGATGCCGAGCTGAGGTCAAAGCCGCAGGTGAAGGTCTTCAGGTATGGGTAGGAACGCGAAGCGACGGCGGTAATGGCCCCGGAGTCCATCCCGCCGCTGAGGTAGCTGCCGAGTTCCACGTCAGCCACGAGCTGCCGGTTCACGGCCTGTTGAAAGAGGCGATCCAATTCCTCACGGTACTCGCGCGCATCGACTTGGCCGGCCGGCTCGGTGAAGCGGAAGTCCCAGTAGCGCGTCAGTTTGAGCCGCGGGCGCTCCTCGTTCAGGTCGAGCACCGCGTGGTGTCCGGCCGGCAGGATGCGCAGATCCTCCAGCAGCGTGTGGTCGGTGAAGAAGTTCTGGAACGTGAAGTACTCGAGCAGGGCCGGCTTGTCGAGCCGGCGTTCGATCCCCGGCACCGCCAGGATCGCCTTCTGCTCCGAGCCGAACGCAAACATCCGGCCCTGCTGCGCGAAGTACAGCGGCTTGATGCCATAGCGATCGCGGGCCAGCAGCAGTCGCCGCTCGCGGCGGTCCCACAGCGCAAGCGCGAACATGCCGTTGAAGCGCTGGAGGGCCGCAGTGCCCCAGGCAGCAAGGGCATTCAGCACCACTTCGCAGTCGCCGGCCGATCGAAACCAGTACCCGAGCGCCTCGAGTTCGGTGCGCAGCTCGCGGAAGTTGTAGACCTCACCGTTGTAGCTGAGCACGTAGCGGTGATCGGCGTTGACCATCGGCTGGTGCCCGGCCGGCGACAGGTCGATGATCGCCAGCCGGCGATGCCCCAGGCCGACGTTGCCCTCGATCCAGTGACCCTGGCCATCGGGCCCACGATGCGCGATTGCATCGGTCATGCGCTGCAGCACCACCGGCGACAACGGCGCGGCGTCGAGGTGGATCAGGCCCGCGATGCCGCACATCAGGCGATTTCCTTGATCGCCTCGACGACGTACCGATAGTCTTCCGCCACCATGCGGTTGTGCAGCGGGATCGCCATCGTGTGGGCGTCGCAGTCCCGCGCGCCCGGAAGGTCATCAGCCTTCATGCCCAGGCGATCCCGGTAGTAGCCGAGCAGATGGACCGCGTGTGTGCCCGGTCGGGTGCTGATGCCCTTGCGCTGCAAGTACTCCATGATCTCGTTGCGGGGCATCGGTGCCGTGTCGGGGTCGACGTATGTCACGAAAGCCTGCCAGGCGTGGTTGCCGTGTGCCGGACGCTGTGGCATGCGCAACCACGAAACCGCTGCCAGCTCGCGCACATACCACGCAGCCCATTCGTCGCGTTCGGCCACGAACCGCGTCAGTTTGGCGAGCTGCACGACACCCACAGCGCCCTGGAGATCGGTCATCCGGTAGTTGAAGCCGAGCAGGTTGAACTCGGCGAGCAGATAAGGGCGCGGACCCTTGTGGCGCTGCTCCTCGGAGATCGCAGCGCCGTGGTTGCGCAACATGCTCGCCACCTCGGCCAGGCGGTCGTCGTTGGTGGTGACCATGCCACCCTCGCCGGTGGTGATGGACTTGCGCGGATGGAACGAGAACGCCGCCGCGAGGCCCAGGCCGCCGGCGGAGGCACCCTTGTAGGTGGCTCCCGAGGCACAGGCCGCATCCTCGATGACGGGCATACCGGCCGGCAGCACGGCCTTCAGCGCGTCCATGTCGGCACACAGCCCGAACAGGTGAACTGCGATCACTGCCTTGGTGCGCGGGCCCAGTTTGCGTGCCACATCCGCCGGGTCGATGTTGTAGGTATTGCGATCGACGTCGACAAGCACCGGTGTCGCGCCGCAATACAGCACTACGTTGGCCGTGGCGACCCAGGTGAACGACGGGACGATCACCTCGTCGCCCGGACCAATGCCCATCGCGGCCAGGATGAGGTGCAGGCCCGTGGTGCAACTCGTTGTGGCGAGCGCGTGCTTGACGTGGTGGAGTTCGCCGAAGTTCTTCTCGAACTGCGCCACCTTGGGCCCCTGTGTCAGCCAGCCGGTGGTGAGCGGCTCGCGTGTCGCCTGCCACTCGTCGTCACCGGTCGAGGGGAGCGAGATCTGTATCTGCCGGCTCATGGCGCTGTCCCGGCGCTCAGACCGGCAGGCCGACAGCCAGGCGACGGGCCTGGACTTCGGTACGGTGGTTGTTGCGCCACTCGATCAGGCGGCGCAGCCCCTCCATCAGGTCGATCGAAGCCGTGAAGCCGATCTCGGCTGCCGCCCGCTTCGGGCAGCCGATCCGGTTGCGCACCAGCGTGGCCTGACTGCGAGGCGCGTAG
>JAPLSF010000110.1 GCA_026398785.1 Pseudomonadota bacterium
TCCGCGCCCTCCCGGTGCATCGCCGCTGCGATGCCATGGGCGATCGAACGCTCCGAGGCGAGCCCCACGATGAGGGCCCGCTTGCCTGTCAGGAATCCCACGATGTTCAGCCTCCGGTTTGCCGGCTTGGGTCGGTATAGACGACGAGACGCTGGCCCGCGCGGAGCGACGACGATTGCCGCAGGCGGTTCCAGGTCATGAGCTCACGCACGCTGACGTCGAAGCGGTCGGCGATCTCGGAGAGTGTGTCGCCGCGCTTGACCTTGTATGTCACGCGGCTCGATTCCTTCGCGCTGCTGGATGCGGTCCGTGTGTCGCTGCCGCCCGTGCCTGGAATCTCAAGTCGCGCGCCAGGGACCAGTCCAGCCTTGCTCGACAGGCCATTCGCGGAAGCGAGCGCAGGCATGGTGACGCCGTACTTGCGCGACACGCCCCACAGCGTGTCGCCCGACTTTACGACATGCACCTTGGGCTTCTTCGAGGCTGCGGGTTTCTGGTGTTCCGGCAGCTGGGCCGTGATGTCGTCACGCGGTGCGGCCAGCGCGGCCAGCGTCGCGGTCGAGCCGGCGAATCCGGCCGGAATCAGCAGCGAATCGCCCGGGTGGATCACCGAGCCACGGATGTCGTTGGCCTGCTGGATGGCCAGCATCGGCACACCGTACTGGCGGGCGATCGTACTGAGGGTCTCGCCACGGCGGACCTTATGGCGAACTTCCGGCGGCGGCTCGACGGCGGCGATGGCGACACTGCTCTGGTCGACGAGCGACTGGTCGAGCATTGCCTGGCGGTACGTCTGCGCGTTAGGGATCGGCAACAGCAGGCGGTGCGGGCCGCTCGGCGGCGTCGTCATGCGGTTATAGCCGGGATTCAGCGCGAACATGTCTTCGCGGGTGATGCCGGCGAGCTGGGCCGCCTGCTCGAGGTGCACCTGGCGGCCCGGTTCGACGGCTTCGAAGAACGGCTGGTTCGGGATCGCCGCGAACGACAGGCCGTAGGCTTCCGGATTGCGCACGATGCGGCTGATGGCGAGCAGCTTCGGCACGTAGTCGCGGGTTTCGGAGCGAAGGTTGAGGCTGAAGAAGTCGGTCGGCAAACCGGCCGCCTGATTGCGGCGCACGGCGCCACCGACGGTGCCTTCGCCGCCGTTGTAGGCCGCGATGGCGAGATACCAGTCGCCTGCGAAATATGCATTGAGGTACTGTAGGTACGTGAGCGCGGCGCCCGTGGCTTCGATGACGTCGCGACGCTCATCGATCCACCAGTTCTGCTCGAGACCGTAATGCTTGCCGGACGATGGGATGAACTGCCACAGGCCCGAGGCACGGCTGCGCGAATAGGCGACCGGATTGAACGCGCTTTCGACGACCGGCAGCAGTGCAAGCTCGAGCGGGAGGTTGCGCTTCTCGAGTTCCTGCACGATGTAGTACAGGTAACGCCCACCGCGCTTGAACGTGCGGTCGAGAAACTCCGGGTTCTTCCGATAGAGCTCGACCTCGCGGTCGACCGCGTAATGCGCGACGTCCGGCAGTGCATAACCGTCGCGGATGCGGTCGAGCAGGTCGGTGTACTGCTCGGGCGGCATGTGCGGCACTTCGCGTGCCGTGCTGAACGAGCCAGGGATCGTGACCGTCGCGCGGTCCATCGGCGCCTGCGGGCCCGGGTGTTCCGGTGCGGGCGGCAGGCTCGAGTAGGTCGAGTCGGTCGTGGCGCACCCGGCGAGCAGCGCAGCCGCTGCGACGACGGCGAGCCAGGACGGGTGTGTTTTGGTTGGTGTCATTTCGGCTCAGCGGAATCCGTCTTTCCAGCGCCGCACTTCGGCGAACACGTCCACGGCCTCGGGCAGCGGGTGACCCGCATGTCGTTCGGCCGCGGCGCGTACGGCGGGTTCGCGGCTGCGCAGGAAGGGGTTGATGAGGCGCTCGCGTCCGAGGGTGGACGGCAGCGTGATTTCGTCGCGGTCGCGGCGCTGCTGCACGTCGCCCAGCGTGTCGCGAACGTGACCGTTGTCGGGCTCGACGGCGGCT
>JAPLSF010000156.1 GCA_026398785.1 Pseudomonadota bacterium
AGCCGCGTCAGCATGAAGATGGAGCGCAAACTGCGCCTGTTCCAGGACGACGCGTACATCTCGATCGATCTGCAGCAGAAAGTGCTCACCATCGTGCGCAAGCCGCCCGCGGGCTCGGACGTGCCGAAGGGCCAGGTGCTGATCGAGGAGCGCACGTACGACCAGGGCGATGCGCTCAAGTTAGAGATCGAGGCGTTCCTCAGGTCCATTCGCGAAGGCACGCCGCCGGTGGTCAGCGGCGAGGACGGCCTGCGCGCGCTGGAGACGGCCACGAAGATCACCCAGATGGTGCAGGACGACGCACGCTTATGACCCGACGGTACTACGCTGGCGCGGACTTCCGCCGCGCGCTCTCGATCGAGGAGTTGCGGCGGGTCGCGCAGAACCGGCTGCCGCGGTTCGAGATGGAGTATCTCGAGGGCGGTGCCGAGGACGAAGTGTCTCTGAAGCGCAACCGCTCCATCTTCGAGCGCATCACGTGGCTGCCACGCATGCTCGTCGGCACGGGCCTGCCGGACCTGTCGCGCGAAGTGCTCGGCGACTCGCTGCACTTGCCGCTGATCATCGCACCGACGGGCTTCAACGGGATGGTGTGGCCGCAGGGCGATCTGGCGCTGGCCAAAGCCGCGGACACCGCGGGGATCGCCTTCACGCTCAGCACCGTCAGCAATTACGACGTCGTCGCGCTGAATCCGCAGCTGCAGCGGCCCGCGTGGTTCCAGCTGTATCCGCTCAAGGACCAGAAGACCTCCGACCGCCTGATCGAACGCGCACAGGCGGCGGGCTGCGACAAGCTGGTCGTGACGGTCGATGTGCCGGCGCTCGGTGCGCGCGAGTGGGACCAGCGCAGTTATTCGCGCCCGCTCAAGCTGAGCCCGTCGAGCGTGCTCGATGTCCTGCTGCATCCGCGCTGGCTGTGGCAGGTCATGCTGCCCAATGGCGCCCCGGAGTTTTCCAACCTGACCGAATTCCTGCCCGCAGGCGCGCGCTCGGCCCTGCAGGGCGTGCGGTTCATGGGCACGCAGATCAACCCGACGCTCGCCTGGGCCGACATCGAACGCATGCGCGGCCGCTGGAAGGGCAAGCTGGTGCTGAAGGGCATCCTCTGCGTCGAGGACGCGAAGCGCAGCGTGGAGGTGGGCGCCGATGGCATCGTGCTCTCGAACCACGGTGGACGGCAGCTCGATTCGTGCGCGACTGGTATCGAACTCGTCGGCCAGTGCGCCGCGGAGGTGGGCGACCGGTTGTCGATCATCGTCGACGGTGGGTTCCGGCGCGGGTCGGACGTGCTCAAGGCCGTTGCGCTCGGGGCCGACGCCGTGATGCTGGGACGCGCAGCCCTTTATGGCCTGGCAGCGGGCGGTGAAGCAGGCGTGGCCCACGCGCTCAGCCTGCTGCGTGTCGAGATGGAGCGCGCGATGACGCTGCTCGGCTGTCACACTCTCGACGAGCTCGGTCCGCACCTGATCAGGGCATGATGGCAATGGAATCCCGATGAAAGCGCTCGTCTGCCATGCACTCACCGGCATCGAAGGTCTGCGGCTGGAGCAGGATTGGCCAGAGCCCGCGCTCACGCCGGGAGCGGTGCTGATCGACGTCGCAGCGACGGCTTTGAATTTTCCCGACGTGCTGATGCTGCGCGGGTTGTACCAGGAGCGGCCGCCGCTGCCGTTCATCCCGGGTCTTGAACTCGCGGGTGTGATAGCCGCGGTCGGCGAGGGCGTGACGCGTCACGAGGTGGGCGATCGCGTCGTCGCATACTCGGGTGGCGGCGCTGCCGCGGAACGCGCCGTCGTCCGGCAGGAGCGATTGCTGCCGCTGCCCTCGACACTCGGCTTCGAGCAGGCGAGCGGTATCTGCCTCACGTACTTCACCAGCTACCACGCGCTGAAGCAACGCGCGCAGCTGGCCGCTGGCGAGACGATGCTGGTGCTGGGTGCGGCGAGCGGCGTCGGCACGACCGCTATCGAGCTGGCCAAGCAGATGGGGGCGCAAGTGATCGCAGCCGCGAGCACCGATGCCAAGCTCGAGGTTGCGCGCGGCATCGGCGCGGACCACCTGATCAACTACTCCACGCAAGACCTGCGCGAACGGATCAAGGAGATCACCGGCGGCAAGGGCGTGGACGTCGTTTACGACGCCGTCGGCGGGCCGTATGCCGAGCCTGCGGTGCGCAGTCTGGCCTGGAAGGGACGGTACCTCGTCGTCGGATTCGCGGCCGGCGATATCCCCAGGATTCCAATGAACCTGCTGTTGCTGAAAGGGGCGGCCCTGGTGGGCGTGTTCTTCGGCAGCTTCGCGCAGCGCGAGCCGCAGGTGCAGCTGCAGAACGTGCGCGAGCTCTGGCAGCTGTTCGAGGCCGGCAAGCTGCGGCCGGTCGTTGGCGAGGTCCACCCGCTGGCCGACTATCCCGCAGCCTTCGCCGCGCTGGAACAGCGACGCGCAGTGGGAAAAGTCGTGCTTCGCACGACTTGACCCTAACCCGTAACCCCTAACCCCTTCCTCACGCTGCCCCGATCTCTTCCAGCTCCGCGTGCACTTCGAGCCAGCGTTCCTCGACGTCGCCCAGCTCAATGATCACGTCGGCACACCGGCGGCTCGTGGACTGCACGTCCGCTGGCGGCGTCTGCGCGTAGAAGTCGGCGTCCGCGAGTCTGGTCTCGAGTGTCTTGCGCTCGGCCTCGAGCTTTGACATCCGGGTCTCGAGCTGCGTCGACTCCTTCAGCAACGGACGACGGCGTGCGAGTTTCTGCTGACGTTCCGCGGCCGCTGTCTCGCGCTGTGCCTTCCGG
>JAPLSF010000081.1 GCA_026398785.1 Pseudomonadota bacterium
CATTGAATGACTCTTCCGTGCGCCAAGCCTGGACGTGCGCAAGCACGTGCAGGCACCGGACCGGGCGCCGTAACTTTGATGAATCGAGCAGCGAAATGCAGACTTCGATCAGTCTGCAGGAGGGGCCGCATAGGCATTCCCAGGGAGGGAAGCGCTGAAGAACCTCGTGCGCAGACCGGACTGCGCGGCGGCAAACTGTGGACGCAGTATGCCTGAAACCGCTATTTCGTGCCAGCGAGCGTAGTGAGCAGCACGTACCAGTGATTCAATCCTGCATAAAACGCCGCTACTGGAATACGTTCGTTCAATCCGTGCGCAAACTCGTCCGTGGGTTTCATGAAGAGACTGCTGACACCGTACGTTGGAATGCCTGCACCACGGAAGACGGAGCCGTCGGTGTAGTAAGGCGCCATGTCGGGCACGACCGGGACCCCCGGGTAGCTCGCGCGGACCGCCTTGGTCACGGCGGCGGTGACATCGTCGCGCAATGGGGACGGCGAGCTCTCGTACGGGTCACCGAGCACTTGCACTTCGATCTTGTCACCGGCCAGTTGCTGGAGCGTGTCACGCACCTCCGCAACGCGGGTGCCAGGGAAGATGCGGCAATTGACGGTCGCCGTCGCCGACTGCGGCAGTGCGTTGTCCGCGTGTCCGCCGGTGAGCATCGTCGCGACGCAAGTGGTGCGGGTGCGACCAACCATCGAAGGCGTCCTGGCGAGCACCGCCGCCGCCGCCGGATCGCCAGGATTCGCCGCGAACGTCGCCATGGCCTGCCCGAGTTCGCCGGGGGTGGCGGAAGCGGCCGCATTGAAGCTGCCGATCGTCCAGTCGTTCCACATGACCGGGAATGAATATCCCTGCACTGCCTTGAGCGCATCGGCGAGTTCATAGATGGCATTGTCGGGGCGCGGCTGCGAACTGTGGCCACCCGGGTTGTGTGCGGTGAGGATGAAGCTGGCGTAGGATTTTTCCGCGCCCTGCAACTTGTAGTACTGCGGCTTGCCCGTGCCGCTGTCGAGCGAACCGCCACCGCCATCTCCGTTCAGCGCGAACTCGGCATCGATCAGTTTGCGATACTTGGTGGCGAGTTCCCGTGTCGTGGTCATGCTCGTTTCTTCGTCGCCCGAGAACGCGATGATGAGGTCGCGCGTCGGGACGAACTTCTCGGCTTTCAATCGCAGGAACGTCGCGGCGATCAACGCGATATCCGCTTTCATGTCCTGCGTGCCACGACCGAAGAAGTAGCCATTCTCCTCGACCAGCTTGAACGGATCGCGCTGCCAGTCCGCCGGCTTCGCCGTCACCACGTCCATGTGCGCGATCACCAGGATCGGCTTGCCACCCTTGCCATTGCCGCGATAGCGCACGACGAGCGACGCCGTCTCGCCCGAAGGCAGGATATGAATGTCGTCCTCCGGGAAGCCGGCCGCCCGGAAGCGATCCGCCAGGTACTGAGCGACGGCGGGAACCTGGCCCAGGCCAGCGGAGCTCGGGATGGAGATGATCTTGTCGAGGATGACGCGCGCATCAGCGCGCACGCTGGCAGGCGCCTCGGCGTGCGCCGATGCGGCGAGGCTGCACACGAGAGCCACCATCGATCCCATCAGTCGCATCCGCATTCGGGCACCTGCTTCAGTTATCGGCATTGCAGCCGTTCGATTCGTTCAACGGACTTCATTGTCGCTTACATAAGCCCGCATGGCTCGATCAAGCTCACGCGCGGGCTCGCCAGCGGCAATCGCTTTTGCCAGCCACTCGTCCACGATCGCCTGCAGCGCAGCGTCGCGCGCCATCAGAATCCGCTTTTCGCCCCGAGTCAACGTGCCCGGGTACGTCCGGCACAACTGGCCGGGGCGACGCCGAGCCTGCAGCTCTGCTTCGACGTCATCGGTGACCATCACGTCGGCCCGACCCGCCGCAATTTCCGCGAATACACCACGGTTGTCCGCGTACACCAGGATCTGCGCCTGATGCACGTGCTCACGCACGTAGCGTTCGTTGGTCCCGCCCGGATTCACGATCGCGCGCACACCGGGGCGATCGAGCCCCGACGGGGTGTCGAACCGTTCGCGGTCGGCGCAGCGCGCAAGCAAGGTCTTGCCGCCTTCGTGGTAGGAGACGGAGTAGAGACCCAGCGCCGCTCTCTCCTCGGTGTAGCCGATGCCGCTCAGCGCGACGTCGAACCGTCCGGCGCGCAGGTCATTGGCAAGACCGGGCCAGCTGGTGCGCGTGAACACCGGCTCGGCACCGAGATACCCGGCCAGGTCGCGCGCGAGCTCGATGTCCGCGCCCGACAGGCGACCATTGGTGTCGAGACTGAACGGGGCGTAATCGCCGGTGGTGGCGACGCGCAGTACATGCGTCGTCCGCACGCGGTCCAGAACCGAAACGTCCGCGATCCGTACGACGTTGCGCAAGGCCGTCAGCAATGCGATGGCGTCGTCCGCCGAAAGTGCGTGACGAAGGACCACGGCCTGCATCTGCTCCAACACGGCAGCAGCCGTGTCGTCACGCAACGGCGTCAGCAGATACAAGGCTGCGAACTGCTTTTCGTTCGTCGCATCGATGCGCTCACGCACGACCTGCAGGCCCGCAGGCTCCTCGCAGGGTACGCAGCGTCCGGCCAGCTTCCATTCGTCGTGCCGGCGCTGCTGGACGTCGCGAGCGAGCCGGATCTGCTCGGCGAAGAACGCTTGCGTCGTCACAGGATCCAAGCCGAGCGCCTGTGCGCGTGCCGCCACTTGCTGCAAGACGACGGCTTCGCGTGCGGCATCAAGGATCGGCGCACCCGCCAGCCATTTTGCGGCCGCCACGTCCCGCATGATCGTCAGCCGCTCGTCGATGGCTTGCACGAGGGACCGCGCCGCTTTTGCATCGGCAAATTCGGCCGGCGGTATCGCGCCGTTGTCCGCGGCAGACGCGCGCGTGGCAGCGGCTGCAGCGGTATTCGCCGAGCGCGTCGCGACGCAACCCGAGATCACGCAAGCGACCGCGACCAACGCCAGCAGTGCCCCGAACCCACCGCTGCAGCGAGCGAGCGTGTTTCGAGAGAGATCGAGCGTCATGGTTTTTTCCTGGCTCGGCCCCGGACGACGGCGGCCAACCCGAGCCAGCGTGCGAGCAGATCGAGTTCCCCGCGCAAGCTGTCATCGGCTGTGCGTCGGTCCGCGTCCGGTTCGTAATGAGTAGCGATGACACGCAGCTTGCCCGCCTCGCGGTCGGACTTCAGGTCCACGCGCGCGACGAGCCGTTCGTTCAGCAGGAACGGCAGCACGTAATAACCATGAATGCGTTTGTGCGCTGGCGTGTAGATCTCGATGCGGTAGTGAAAATCGAACAGGCGTTGCAGCCGGTCACGAAACCAGACGAGTGAATCGAACGGCGACAACAGGGCGCAGGCCTCGATGTGCGCGGGCACTCTCGTGCCGGCAGCCATGTACGCGGGGCCTTTCCATCCCTCCACCTGCACGGGGACCAGATCCCGCGACTCGACCAGTTCTGCGACGCGCGCCTTCGCATCCGCCGGCCCAAGCCGAAAGTAATCGCGCAGGTCACGCTCGGTGGCCACGCCCATCGCCACGCTCGCGATGCGCAGCAGGTCGCGGTGCGCGTCCTCTACTGCGGGCGTCGGCGCGTCTACGACAGCTTGCGGTAACACCCGCTCGGTCAGGTCATAGACGCGTTCGAAGCGTCGCCGGGAATGCGTGGTGATCTGCCCGGTCCAGAACAGCCACTCCAGCGCGATCTTGCCTTCGCTCCAGCCCCACCAGCTGCCTTTGCGGCGGTCGCCGGTGCCGATTTCGGACACGCCGAGTGGGCCCCGATCGCGAATTTCCGCGAGTATGCCGGCGCAGAAGGCAGCACGGTCGTGACCGAACCGTGCGACGTTGCCCCAGGTGCCATCGCCGTTCTTCGCGCGCTGCATGCGCCAGCGCAGCAACGGCTGGCACTCGACCGGCAGCAGGGACGCCTCGTGACCCCAGTACTCGAAAACCTGTCGCCGGCGCCCGCCGTAGGCCGCTGCGTCCAACAGGGGCGTGGCGTACGCCCCGAGCCGTGAAAACAACGGCAGGTAGTGCGATCGCACGAGCACATTGACCGAGTCGATCTGCAGCAGGCCGAGCGCCCGCACGGTGCGCACGACGTCGGCCTTCACGATGTCCCGACCGGGGCGCGGGCGGCCGAATCCCTGCGCCGCCAGCGCGACCCGCCGCGCCTCGGGCAGCGACAGCGATTCGCGTGACCTGCGGAGGTTGCTCATGCGCGGAATGATACCGGCGCGGTACGCTTGGCAACTCGCCATCCTCCCCGGAGTGGTCGAATGATCCGGTATTCGGCAGACGTGATCGTGATCGGTGCCGGCATCGCGGGCGTGACGGCGGCCGTCGAGTTATTGAACCGGGGCCGGCGTGTGCTGCTGCTCGATCGCGATACCGAAGAGAACATGGGCGGACTCGCCAAGGAGAGCTTTGGCGGCATCTGGTTCGCCGGCACGCCGCTGCAGAAGCGCTACGGCATCCGCGACGGCGCACAGCAGGGTCTGCGTGACTGGCATGCGATCGCAGATTTCGGACCGGACGACCACTGGCCGCGTGCCTGGGCCGAAGCCTACGTCCATCGCGCCAACGAAGAAATCTACGACTGGCTCCGCAGCGTCGGTGTGCAGTTCATGCCGATGCCGCTGTGGGTCGAGCGCGGCCTCCATACGCCTGGAAATTCAGTGCCCCGCTGGCACATCGTCTGGGGCACCGGGTACGAATTGCAGGTGGTGCTGAACGCTCACTTGCTGTCGCGCCCGAATCGCGACCGGCTTGACCTGAGGTTCGATCACCGTGTCGAAACGCTGGTGGTGACCAATGGCCGCGTGACAGGCTGCCGCGGCCGGCTCGAAGGCGGCGACGACGAGTTCGAGGCGAGCGCCGAAAACGTCGTGATCGCGGGCGGTGGCATCAACGGCAACCTCGACCGCGTGCGGCAGAACTGGCATGCGGACTGGTCGCAACCACCGGTGACGCTGCTGAACGGCTCGCACAAGTACGCAGACGGCACACTGCACGACGCGGCGGCTGCGCACGGCGCGCGCGTCACGCATCTGGACTGGCAGTGGAACTACGCCGCGGGCGTGCATCATTGGCAACCGCGCAAGCCGTCGCATGGACTCTCGCTGGTGCCACCGAAATCGGCGTTGTGGCTCAACTGGCGCGGCGAACGCATCGGCCCGATGCCGCTCGTCACCGGCTTCGACACGCACGACCTCGTCGCGCAGATCTGCCGGCAGGAACGCGCCTATTCCTGGCAACTGCTGAACCGGCGCATCATGCTCAAGGAGCTCGCGATCTCCGGTGGCGAATTCAATCCGGCGTTTCGGCGCAAGAACCGGCTGGCGGTCGCACGCGACATGGTGCTCGGCAACCACTGGCTCTACGACCAGATGACGCAATTCTGTCCGGACGTCGTGGTCGCGCCCACGGTGGAAACACTGGTCGAAAAGATGAATGTGCTGGCGGGCGACGGGTCAGTGGACGTCGATGCAGTGCGCACGGCTGCAACGAATTACGACGCAATCATCGATCTCGGCCCGCGGTTCCACACCGACGACCAGCTGCGTCGCATCGAGTTCGCGCGCCGCTGGATCGGCGACCGGCTGCGTACCTGCAGGTTCCAGCGGATCCTCGAGCCGGCTGCTGGTCCGCTGATTGCGATCCGCGAGTTCATCATCAGCCGCAAGAGCATGGGTGGACTGCAGACCGACCTGGAATGCCGCGTGCTGGACCACTCCGGCGAACCGATTCCGGGCCTGTATGCCGCGGGTGAGAGCGCCGGCTTCGGCGGCGGCGGGATGAATGGCAAGCGCGGCCTCGAGGGCACGTTCCTCGGTGGCTGCCTGCTGGGTGGACGCATCGCGGGCCGGATTGCGTGAAGAGCCCTCACGCGCCCTGCGGGCGACCTCTCCCGCCAGCGCGGGAGAGGTGGAGCGTCACACGAAGCGGTTTGCGACCCGCTCCGGCAGGTTCTTCACCTTGAAGGCGAAGATGATCTTGAGCACTCCCGTGATGATCGCCCAGGTCGCGATCATCAGGATCACGGACAGGCCACCCACTGCGGGATTCACGATCACGAGAATGCCGAACAGGATCGACAACCCGCCCGTGAGGTAGAGGATCCACTCGCGCTCGGTCGCCGCGCGCACCTTGTAGCCGAGCATCACGAGGAATACGCCGACCATGATTGCTTCGAAGGCAACCAGGAAGATGAACGCCTTCATGCTGACGAGCGGATTGAGCAGCGCGTAACCGCCGCCGACGAGTCCTAGCACGCCGATCAGCAGCATGATCCACCAGCCGTCCTTGTCCCGGTTGCGGATGGAACCAATGACGTTGGAGGCGCCATCGACCATGATCGCGGCTGCGAAGAAGACCGCGACGACCAGCCAGGCCGTCATCGGCTGCGAAAAGGCCAGCAGGCCGAAGATCACACTGGCGATGCCGCCGACCAGGAACACCCACCACGTGCGCTTGCACAGTATCTTGGCGTCGCCGCCGAGCCGGGCCAGCATCAGTCCGTCCGATTGGGTCATCGTTGTTCTCCACGCCCGTTGGCCGGGCTTTATGATTGCAATCCCCCCAGGCCAGCCAAACTCTAGACCCTTGCCGTCATCGAAGCCAGACGCCGAGAACGGAACCGTTGCCGAGGCGACGGCGCCGGACACGTCGCACCACCGTCCGATCCGCAGCTTCGTCGTGCGCGCGGGTCGCATGACCGGCGCACAGGAGCGCGCATGGCGTGAACTGTGGCCCGCGCTCGGCATCGAAAACGGCGAAGAACCGCTCGATTTCGCGGCTGCTTTCGGCCGGACCGCACCAGTGACGCTCGAGATCGGCTTCGGCAACGGCGAGTCGCTGGTCGCTCTGGCATCCACCCATGCTGAACGCAATTACCTCGGCCTGGAGGTGCATCCGCCCGGCGTCGGTCACCTGTTGCTGCGCTGCGAAGCAGGGCAGCTGCGCAACGTGCGCGCGATCTGCGAGGACGCCGTGCAGGTCCTCGAGCGGCGGGTGCCGGACGCATCGCTCGACGAGGTGCTGCTCTATTTTCCGGACCCGTGGCCAAAGAAGCGGCACCACAAGCGTCGCATCGTGCAGCCTGCATTCGTCGAACTGGTGGCGCGCAAGCTCAAACCCGGCGGCGTCTTGCGCATGGCGACCGACTGGCAGCCATACGCCGAACACATGCTCGCGACGGCAGGCAGCAGCCAGGTGTTGCAGAACGAATCAGCGACGGGAGATTACGTGGACCGGCCGGACAGCCGTCTCCTGACGCGCTTCGAACGTCGTGGCCAGCGACTGGGACACGGCGTGTGGGATCTCGCGTTCCGCCGGCCCGGGAAGCGATAGGAAGTAGAGGAAGTGGAGGAAGTGGAGGAAGTAGAGGAAGCATGGGAAGTGACACCTTCCTCTACTTCCTCCACTTCCTCTACTTCCTCCACTTCCTCCACTTCCTCCACTTCCTCTGCTTCTTCCCCTTCCCTCACCCCATCGCCCCGCGTACCCCGTCGATCACGAACTGCGTCGCGAGCGCCGCGAGCAGGACGCCGAGCAATCGTCCGAGCACGGCACCGCCCGTCACGCCGACGACCCGCATGACGGGGCCCGTCACCAGCATCAGCGCCAGCGTCAACGCCAGCACCACGCCGATCACCGCGAGCTGCGCGAAGAACTGCGCCGAGCCGAATGGCACGGCGGCAAACGCCAGCAGGATGGTCGCGATCGCACCGGGCCCGGCGATCATCGGAAATGCGAGTGGAAACACCGAGATGTCGACGCGGTGATGCGCTTCCTCGCCCTCGACCGGAGTGATCGAGCGCACGCCCGATTCACGCGCGAACACCATCTCGATCGCGAGCATGAACAACAGGATGCCACCGCCGATCTTGAAGGCGTCGACGCTGATGCCGAGCAGCTTGAGCAGCGCCGTGCCGCCGACGGCGAACAGGACGCACACCGCCGCAGAGATGGCGGCCGCCTTGAACGACATGCGTCGCCGATAGGCGTCGTCCGCGCCTTCCGTGAGCCCCGCGAGGATGGGCAGGAGCGACAACGGCTCTACCACCACCAGCAGGACCACGAAGAATTTCACCAGTTCGTCGAGCATCGTGCCTTCGCGTGTTTCGCGACTTGAACTCCGGGCCGCGCAGGTCTACAACCAAGGACAGGATACCAAGCGCACGGACGCGTCGAGGACAAGACGATGAGCAACCCCGCACCTGTCGTTGGTCAATGGTACGCCCGACCCGGCGGCGACTCCTTCGAGGTGGTGGCGATCGACCGTGACGACGGGACGATCGAGATCCAGTACTTCGACGGCACGATCGAGGAGCTCGACTTCGACGGCTGGCGCGAAGAAGAGATCGAGGCGGCAGAAGCGCCGGAAGACTGGACCGGCTCGGTCGACGTCGACCCGGAAGACACCGAGAACGAATTCGATTCGGTGCCCGGCAATGGCAACAGCCCGCTAGACGCCATCGATCGCGGCGAGGCGGACGGCTACTCCGAACTCGAGTTGCCCGAAGAACCGCAGGACCGCCCGACGGGCTGAGCAACGTTCAGTTCGGGTCCCGCAGCGGCACCGAATCGTCGAGCAGCACATAGCCGTGCCGGACATGGACGGGCAGCCGTTGGAGGCCCAGCCCCAGGCACGGGCCGGACAGGCAACTTCCCGTTTCCATCTCGAACAGCGCGCCGTGCATCACGCAGCGGATCGTGTTGCCGCCCGGCACGAGGAACTGGTCCGGCTGCCAGTTGAGCGGGAAGCCCGCGTGCGGGCAGTAATTGACGTAGCCGTAAACGTGCCCGCCCTGCCGCACCACGAAGCCCTTCAGGGGCCACTCGCCCTGTCCCATCGTGAAGCCGCGCGCACCGGGATCCGCCAGCTCATGCAGCGGGCAGATCACTCGCGTCGTGTCGATCTCGTCGGCCACCGCGACTCACCGGGCTTCCTGCCGCATCTTGCGCGCGAGGAAGAACAGCAGCACGAGCGCGGGCAGGCCGAGCGTCGAGGTATAGACGAAGAACGCCGGATAACCGATCGCATCGACGACGAAGCCCGACGTGCCCATCAGCAGCTTGCCGGGCAACGCATAGATCGACGAGAACAGCGCGTATTGCGTGGCCGTGTACGACGCGCTGGTGAGGCTCGACAAATAAGCGATCAATGACGTGCCCGCGATGCCCATGGCCAGGTTGTCGGCGCTGATGAGGAAGGCAAGCCCGTAGAGATTCGGCTGGTTGTACGACGCAAACGCGGCGAACATCAGGTTGGCGACGATCACCAGCACGCTGCCGAGTGCGAGCGAGCGGACGACACCCAGCCGCGCCACGGCCATGCCGCCGACCAGCGTACCGAGGATCGACCAAAACACGCCGAAACCCTTGGCGACCGCGGCGATTTCCTTGAGCGTGAAACCGACGTCCAGGTAGAACGGGTTGCTCATCACGCCCATCGTGAAATCGGCGAGGCGGTAGCTGCCGATGAACGCGAGCATCAGCACGGCGAGCTTCACGCCGTAGCGCGTGAAGAAGTCGACGAACGGGTTCACGACGGCGCCGACGAACCACGCGCCGAGATTGCGCATCGACTCCGGCCAGTGCGCCTTGCGCTCGAGCCAGTCGCTGACGCGCGCTTCCTGCGCCAGCGTGTGCTTGATCACGCGCGCTGCGGGCTCGCGAATGACGAGCGTGGTGACGATACCGATGCACGCGCAGGCTGCCATCGAAGTGTAGGACACGGCCCAGCCGTGGTCGGCCGCAATCCAGAGCGCGCCGGCACTGGCCACCATCATCGCGATGCGATAGCCGAGCTGGTACGCCGCCGCCATTACGCCCTGCATCTCCGTCGGCGCCGATTCGATCCGCCACGCATCGACCGCGATGTCCTGGGTGGCGGACGAGAACGCCACCAACAGCGCCAGCGAGGCAACGACGGCCAGATGTCCCACCGGGCTCATGTGCGCCATGTTGAGCAGGCCGATCGCGATGCCGATCTGGCCGAGCAGCATCCAGCTGCGCCGCCGGCCCAGCAGCCCGTGCAGCACGGGCAGACGCAGCTTGTCGACGATGGGCGCCCAGAAAAACTTGACCGTGTAGATGATGCCGACCCACGACAGCATGCCGATCGTGGCGCGCTCGATGCCGACTTCGCGCAGCCAGGCGGACAGCGTCGAGAACACCAGCATGAACGGCAGGCCGGCCGAGAAGCCGAGGAACAGCATCGCGGCAACCTGCGGATTGCGGTACGCCAGCACCGCGTCCGCCCAGCCGCGCCACCAGGGCTTCTTGACGGCGGATTCGGGCGGCGCCGCGCGTTCGCTCACGCCCGTCACAGGTCGTACGTCACGGTGAGCGGCGCATGATCGGAGAAGCGCTGTGCCTTGAAGATTTCGGCGCTGCGCACGCTGCCACGCAGGCCCGGGCTCAGCACCTGGTAATCGATACGCCAACCCACGTTCTTCGACCACGCCTGGCCACGGTTCGACCACCACGTGTACTGATCGGGCCCGGGGTTCACTTCGCGGAACGCATCGACGTACTTGACGTCGTCGAACAGCTCGTCGAGCCACGCGCGCTCTTCCGGCAGGAAGCCCGAGTTCTTGCGGTTCGAGCGCCAGTTGCGCAGGTCGATTTCCTTGTGCGCGATGTTCCAGTCGCCGCAGAGGATGTAGTCGCGGCGCTTGCGCTTCAGCGCACGCAGGTACGGCATGAACTCGGCGAGGTAGCGGAATTTCGCCTGCTGGCGCTCTTCGCTCGAGGAGCCCGAGGGCAGGTAGAGCGAAATCACGCTCAGGTTCTTGAAGCGCGCCTCGATGTAACGCCCCTCGCCGTCGAATTCTTTCGAACCGTGGCCGGCCACGACCGTCAGCGGCTTCTCACGCGCATACACGGCCACGCCGCTGTAGCCCTTCCTGACCGCATCGAAGTAGTAGCAGTGATATCCGGCCGGGTGGAAATGGGGCTCGGCGATCTGATCGCGCTGGCATTTCGTCTCCTGCAGGCAGACGACGTCCGCGTCCTGGGCTGGCAGCCAGTCGAAAAATCCCTTGCGCGCCGCAGAGCGGATGCCGTTCGCGTTGAGGGTGATGATGCGCATGGGCGCAAAGTATAAAGTACACGCCCATGCACCAACCCGACTTCATCCGCCTGTGCCTCGAGCTCGGCGTCCTGCGATTCGGCGAGTTCACGCTGAAATCCGGCCGCAAGAGCCCGTACTTCTTCAACGCGGGTCTGTTCAACACGGGCCATGCCATCGGCTCGCTCGGGCGCTATTACGCAAGGGCGGCGATGCTGTCCGGCGTCTCTTTCGACATGCTGTTCGGCCCGGCCTACAAAGGCATCCCCCTGGTCACGGCGACGGCTGCCGCGATGGCCGAGCACGAAGGCCGCAACTTGTCCTTTGCCTTCAACCGCAAGGAAGCCAAGGACCACGGTGAGGGTGGTACCGTCGTCGGCGCACCGCTCAAGGGTCGCGTCCTGATCGTAGACGACGTGATCACGGCCGGTACGGCGATCCGCGAATCCGTGGAGATCATCCGTTCGCACGGAGCAACGCCGGCGGGCGTCCTGATTGCACTGGATCGCGAGGAGCGCGGCCAGGGCACAAAGTCGGCCGTGCAGGAAGTTCAGGATTCGTACGGCCTGCCGGTCATTGCGGTGCTGCGACTGCGCGATCTCATGGCCCATCTGGAGGCCGCCGGCGACAGTGCAGTGCTGCAGTCGGTCCGGGCCTATCGCGACCAGTACGGGGTCTGAAGGCAGCCCCCAGTTTGAAGCAGGTCACAATGCTGAACGCGACAAACACGAAAATGCTGCAAACAGGAGGGGGTCTGGCCTCAGAATGCCCGTCATGCGCGCAGTCCCTGTGACCGCTTCCTCGCCGGCACCCGCCCGAGTCCGTCTCGGTGTGGCCGTCGCCCTGCTGCTGGTGGCCTGCGCTCTCGCGGCCGGTGTCGCCGATGCCGGGCCGAGCGGGCCCGCGATTGGCGACGAGCACATCTATCGCTGCAAGAGCGCGTCCGGCCATAGCTTCTTCGGCCAGAACATCCCGCCCGAGTGCATGGGCGCCGACGTCGAAGTGCTCGACCAGACAGGCCGCGTCGTGCGCATGATCCCGGGCGCGAAGTCGCTCGAGCAACTCACCGCGCAGAAAGCAGCGGACGACGCCAAGGCCGCGGCTGCACAGCGCGACCGCACATTGCTCGCCACGTACCTCACGGTCTCGGACATCGAGCGCCTGCGTGACCAGCGCATTGATCTGCTGGAGCAGCAGAACGTCGTGACGCGCCAGTACATCGCCAACCTGCGCGCGCGCGAGGCGCGGTTGATGGAATCGGTGCAGCGCTTCAGGCCGTACAGCCCAAAGCCGGACGCGCCGCCGCTGCCCGAGCAGATCGCGAGTGAAATCGTGAATACGGTGAAGGGCCTGCAGGTCTACGAGCAGGAACTGACGAAGAACACCACGGAACGCGAGCGCGTGGCGCAGGAGTTTGCGGCGGACATCAGTCGCTTTAAAGAGTTGAAGGGCATCAAGTAAGGGGAGGAAGGACAGGAAGGACAGGAAGGACAGGAAGGACAGGAAGGCGAGGAAGCGGAGGAAGATACGGAATAGATCTTCCTATCCTTCCTATCCTTCCTGTCCTTCCTACCCTTCCTACCCTTCCTACCCTTCGTCCCCTTCCTCCCCTTCCTGCCCTTCCTCCCCTTCCTACCCCCTTCCCGAGCTGCCGAACCCGCCGGCCCCGCGATCGCTCGCGCCGAACTCCTCCACCACCTCGAACTCCACCTGCACGACGGGCACGACGACCATCTGCGCGATGCGCTCACCCGGTTCGATCGTGAAGGCCGCCTGGCCGCGGTTCCAGCACGAAACTATCACCTGTCCCTGGTAGTCGGAGTCGATCAGGCCGACGAGGTTGCCGAGCACGATGCCGTGCTTGTGGCCGAGGCCGGAGCGCGGCAGCAGCACCGCGGCGAGGCCGGGATCCTCAAGATGGATCGCAATGCCCGTGGGAACCAGCTGCGTCTTGCCCGGCTCGAGCACCAGAGGTGCATCGAGGCATGCGCGCAGGTCGAGCCCGGCGGAACCGGGGGTCGCGTAATGCGGCAGCGGATAGTCCTTGCCGATGCGGGCATCGAGGATGCGCACCTGCAGCTTCGGTCGCTGCGCGCTCATCGCGGCCGGCTTCCGGTAAAGCGCTCGGCAATCACCTCGATCAACTCGCTGGCGAGCCGGCACTTGGGCGCGCGTTCGAGTTCGCGCTTGCCGCCCTGCCAGTACAGCGTGAGCGCGTTGTCGTCGCAGTCGAAGGCGAGTCCCTCGCCCACCTGGTTCGCGGCGATCATGTCGAGCTTCTTGCCCTCGAGCTTGAGCAGCGCATTGCGCTCGACGTTCTGCGTTTCGGCCGCGAAGCC
>JAPLSF010000322.1 GCA_026398785.1 Pseudomonadota bacterium
CCGCAAGCCCTACATTCCAGGACCTACATGCTTAGCCGTCTTTTTGATTCTCGTCGTTCACTACCCAAGCGGCAGGGAAGATGACCGACCAGCTCAGGAACGTTTTAGCGAGCCAGCCCTCAGCACACTGGACACGCGAGCTTGTGAGCGCGTCCCCCGGGTCTGGATGCACAAGCACACGCCAGTCGGGGGTTAAGCGGGATTAAGCCGCTAGAGCGTAGTTGTCGTCGTTGGCAACTAATAGTTTGCAAGTAGTTTAACGAGGTATCTTGCACCTCGGCATGCACATGGAGTTTCGCGACCCACGTCGAAACCGGTCGCCCCCGTGAACACCCCCAGTGTAGGGCCAAAGCGCAGGAACACAAGGGGAGGAAGGGGGCGGAAGGACTGGAAGGCGAGGAAGGGCAGGAAGGTCAGGAAGGTCAGGAAGGGGAAGAAGGCCCTGCATCGCGCGTCTTGACTTCCTCCCCTTCCTCCCCTTCCTCCCCTTCCTCGCCCCTCAGCGCCGGCGCAGCAGGCGCGATTTCTCCCGCTGCCAGTCGCGGTCTTTCTCGGTATCGCGCTTGTCGTGCGCCTGCTTGCCCTTCGCCACGCCGATCTCGAGCTTCACCTTGCCCTGGCTCCAGTACAGCTCGAGCGGCACGATGGTGTGGCCCTTGCGCTCGACCGCACCGACCAGGCTGTCCAGTTCCCTGCGGTTCAGCAGCAGTTTTCGGGTGCGCGTCGGGTCTGCCACGATGTGCGTCGACACGGTACGCAGCGGCGTGATGTGCGCGCCGATCAGGAAAGCCTCGCCGTCCTTGACGATCACGTAGCCCTCCGTGATCTGCGCCTTGCCGGCACGCAGGCTCTTGACCTCCCAGCCCTGCAGCGCGAGTCCGGCCTCGAGCTTTTCCTCGATGAAATACTCGTACCGCGCGCGCTTGTTCTGCGCGATCGGGGGGTTCTCGTCGGACTTGCGGTCTTTGTCCTTGCGCGGGGTGGTCATGGCTGGAACATCGGGGCCGGTCGCGCATTCTATCTGCCCCGCTTACACTGCGCGCGCCCTGACCGAAATCGACCATGGCCATCCGCGAAATCAAGCGCACCGCGCTCGTCACTTTCACGCCCGAGCAGATGTTCGACCTGGTGGTCGACGTCGAGCGTTATTGCGAATTCCTGCCATGGGTGGCGGGCGCCGAAGTGCACGACAAGACCGGGCGCGACCTGCAGGCCAGTCTGATCATGGAGCGCGCCGGCATCCGCCAGAGCTTCACCACGCGCAACGTCATGCAGCGGCCGGACTGGATGTCGCTCGAACTCGTGAACGGCCCGTTCAAGCAGCTGGACGGCCTGTGGACGTTCACGGCAATCGGCTCGGCCGGCACCAGGATCGTGCTGGACATGAGGTTCGAGTTCGCGAACCCCGTGGCTTCGATGCTGTTTGGTCGGGCGTTCGAGCAGAGTGTCGGCGAGCTGATCGATGCGTTCGTGGCCCGTGCCAGGCAAGTCCACGGCGCGGCGTCGTAGCCATGGGCGAGGGCGCGGCGCAGGTTGAAGTCGTCTATGCGCTGCCCGACCGGCAAAGGGTCGTGACGCTGGCGCTGCCGGAGGCGGGGCTCACGGCACGGGCGGCGGTCGAACAGTCGGGCCTGTTGGACGAGTTTCCCGCACTGCGCGACCGGCCGCTCGTCCTCGGAATCTACGGGACGGTTTGCGCGCCGGATCGTCCACTGCGTGATCGGGATCGAGTCGAAGTCTATCGACCGCTCCGCGTAGATCCCCGCGCACAACGGCGGGAGCGGGCCGCGAACGCGGCACGCATAGGCCGCAAACGCTGAAAGCACGACGTGCGCAGCGGGGCGCCAGCGCCGGGGATCAGTTGGTCGTGCCGTCCGGCCCGGGTGCGGGCGAGGGGTGTTCGACCGCTGCAACCGGTGGCGACGCCGGGTTGGCGGCCTCGGCCGGGGCCTGACTCTCGGCCGGCGTCTTCTGCGGCTGTTCGTTGCCCTGCGGCAGTACGGGCCGGCCAGGCTTCTCGATGCGGCTGACCTTGTCGCCTTCGAAGTGCACGATGTAATGCGCGCGATCCCGGGTCCTTTCACGCCCTCGCTGGAGGGTGTAGATGTAGTCCCAGCGCTGCGGGTCGAACGGATCGGCCAGCATCGGGGTGCCGAGCAGGTAGCGCACCTGGCTGCGGGTCATGCCCGCCGTCACCTGGTCGACGTCTTCCGTTTTCAGCAGGTTGCCCTGCTGGATGTTTGGCCGGTAGACGCATCCGGCCGCACCGAGCGCAACGCCCAGCACCAGGAACAGGGAAAAGGCGGCTCGGGAAAACGCGCTCATGCGTGGTGGCTTCTGCTGTCTGGAGTTACCGGGCCGGCCCGGAGATAATGCGGCGCGATCATAACCCAACCGCGCTTCGGCGCAGCACTCGGCCCGCAAGGAACAATT
>JAPLSF010000283.1 GCA_026398785.1 Pseudomonadota bacterium
TGAATCGAAGAGGCGGGAACGCAACGCCAGCGACACCCGCGTCGCGGCGTCAACGCGCCTTGGTCTGAGCGACAACGCAACGAGGCCGGCCAGGTCGGCAAACACGTTGCCGGAACCCACCTCGATGAAACCGCGCTTAGCGATCCGCTTTGCCATACCTCACCTCGTAGTCCGCGCGCGCAAGCCGCAGCCGTGCTGCTGATCAAACCCACATCGGTCCGAGCGGTCCGAATCCCGCTGGGCAACTTTTTCTGAAAGCAGTGCAGGACGTACACCGCTTTCGGCCGACGCACCGTGTACACCGCTCGGAAAGCGTCACCATCGAAGTTGCTCACGACCTCGAATACGCCCGGTCCCTCACCTTTCCAGGCCTTGGCAATCGGGTGCTTGCTACCGTATTGCGCCACTCCAGGGCCATGCCCAGTTCCCGCACCACGGGGCCCTGGCATTGCGAGCAGGTCGCGCTTGCTTGAACTCACCCAGAAAAGCGGCTTTTCGCTGGGCCCGTAGTTGATCGCATGACGTGTTATTCCTGTTTCGGGATATCGTGCAAATCCACACAAGCCGCCGTAGTACCAGGCCACCGCCCAACCAATCCGAGGCGTCGTCGTGCGACGCGAGGCCGCACAGCGGCCGTCCCCTACTTCGATTCCTCTCACAAATCTTCTTCCCTACCCCCTGCCCACCCTTCGCGCGCGCGTACTACCCGCAGCTTCCATGGGTGGTTGGCATGGGCGCGATCGTCTAGTCTCGACATGAACAATGGCCACCGACGGATTGGATGAGCCTGAAGATGAGCGCATCGGAGCACGCCGCCTCGAGAGAAACCTCTGCTCAGGCCGGGAACCCGATGCAGCCTCGGCCGGTCGAGACCGTGATCATCGGGACCGGATTCTCCGGGCTGTTGGCGGCCATCCGATTGCAGAAAAATCGCTGCAACGACTTTGTCCTGCTGGAAAGAAGTTCCGAGTTGGGCGGCACCTGGCAGGTCAACTCCTATCCCGGCGCCGAGGTGGACGTTCCAACCAGCCTCTATTGCATCTCGTTCATACCCTATCCGTTCAGAAAATCCTTTGCCCCGCAAAGCGAATTGCTCGCATACACGAACCACATCATCGACAGGTTCGGCTTGCGAAAGTGTGCCCGTACCAACCAGAGGGTGACCCGGCTCGCTTTTGACGAGCGCGCATTGCTCTGGCGCGTGGAGACCGAGTCAGGCGAGCGGTATACCGCCCGCTTCGTGATCGACACCAGCGGGGTGCTGGCGAACCCGCACATTCCCCATATCAAAGGCGCGGAAACCTTCAAAGGATCGATATTCCACTCCGGGCACTGGGATCACTCCGTGGCCTATGAGGGAAAACGTGTCGGAGTGATCGGCTCGGGATGTTCAGCAGCCCAGATCGTGCCGGCCATCGCCGGCAAGGTATCCCGGTTGACCCTGTTCATGGGCAAGGCGCAGTGGATTCTCCCGCGCTCGGACCGGCATTACGGTGCCGTAGAGCGTTTCGTTCGCACGCTGCCCGGCATACGGCACACCATCCGTCTGCTCGTCTTTGCCTTCTATGACATCCGGTTCATCGCCTTTCGCCGCTATCCGGGGATCTCGGGGATCAGTCGGCTCATGAAGGACCACTACCGGAGAAGATTGAAGCAGCATCTGGACACGTACATCAACGACGACAAAGTGCGGCAGCACATGATGCCCGACTACGAGATGGGCTGCCGGCGGCTCATACCGACCAACACCTATCTCCCCGCGCTGTCCCTCGACAATGTCGATGTGGATATCAGCGGGATTGGATGCATCACGCCCCAGGGCATCCGGACGAAGGATGGCAAGGATATCCCGCTGGACGTCATCGTCTACGCCACGGGTTACTTCGCCTATTCGAACATGAAGCAGGCGCTGACGTTTCAGGTGCATGGGCTGGGTGGCCGCAACCTCAACAGCGAATGGGAAAAGGAGGCAGTCTCCTACAAGGGCATCACCGTCTCCGGTTACCCGAACTACTTCAAGGTGAACGGCCCGAACACCGGCACCGGACACAGCTCGCAGATTTCCTACATGGAGGCGGCAACCGATTACATCGTGCAGGCCATCTGCGCCGTGAAACGGGACACGAGCATCAAGGCCATCGATGCCAGGCGCGACCGTCAGGATGCATACGTCGCCGACATGCGACGAAAGATGCAGAAGACGGTCTGGCAGAATGCCACCTGCACCGCTTTTTACAGGAAAAACATGACCGAAGAGGTCACCAGCCTATCCCCGGAACCGGTGACCGGGTTCATCCTTTCCCGCAAGTGGTTCCGCTTGAGTGATTATCGTCTGCTGAAGTGAAGGACGATCGCGCGGGTGCTGTCAGCTTAACTCTGAGCATCCTCTCTTTCGGGGCAGAATTGCCCGCCCGACTGAGGAATGCGCAGCTGCTGTTGCGGTGTCGGGTCGAAGAGAAATTCCCGGGTGCCGATGTGCAGGCGCCGACGCTGGTGCTCGCTTAGGTTCGATCTCGCGTCAGGGGCCGAGACGCGAGTGGGCCGCGATCCAATCGGCGAGTTCTTCTTCGGTCAGGTCGTCGGTGGCGAGTTTCAGGAAGGTCGTGACGCATTCAGCGTCGGTCGCGGTGAGCTCGCTGCCGTTCAGCTCGAGGAACAATTCCGCGACGACCAGGCTGGTGCGCTTGTTGCCGTCCAGGAACGGGTGGTTGCGCGAGATGCCAAAGGTATAGCTCGCCGCCAGTCGCGGCAGCGCGTGTTCTCCGTAGGCGTACTGGTTCTTCGGCCGGGCCATTGCCGATTCGAGCAGGCCGCGGTCGCGCACGCCGGCTTGGCCGCCGTGTTCGGCCAGTTGCTCGTCGTGGATGGCGAGCACGACCTCGAGGTCGATCCAGATCGGCTCGCGCATGATTGGGCCGCGCCTACTTGGCGAGTTCGCGCAGTGCGGCGCGACGCTTCTTCATGATCTTGCGCGCGGCTTCCATCTGCGACTCGAACTCGGGGTTGTAGGGCGTCAGCCGATAGCCGTCCGGAGACTCGGTCAGGTAGACCGTATCGCCCTTGTCGACCTTCAATCGGGCCAGGACCTCCCGGGAGAAGACGACACCTGCAGAGTTGCCAACGGCGGTGAGTTTGAGCTTGATCATGTACCTACGTTATTACCGATGTAATTACATGTCAACTGTCGGGCAGATGAGGGAGCGGCCAATCAATGAGTGCTGCCCGGCGACGGCGCAGCCACCGCCAACAGAAGAATGAAACTGCTACTGCCGGCCTGTCGGTGGCGTGTCAGTGGTGTCGCAGACGGCACCACGAGGCCGGCCGGGTCGGCAGGTAACCCAACGACGATTCGAGCAAACGCGATCTCACCGCGGCGAAGGCCCCGCAACGGGCTCAGTTCGTCCCGGATTCAATATTTGCGGAGCACAGGGACTCGAGCACCTGGTTCAGTTCGTAGGTGTCGTAACTGACCGCGATGCCGGTCTCACGCGTGAACCCGGGCAGCGTCTCCGGCGCGATCTCCTCGATGAAGTTCGCAAAGTTCAGGATGGGCTCTTCATGCGATGGTTACGTCGCTGTGCCGGCAGTGGCGGAGCTCGCCGATTCATGCGGCGCCTGGCCCAGGTGCTTTCGCCCTCCCCTTCGCCCGCGTAGCTCATGCGCTCCTCCCTGTTGCGACCGCGTCCGCCCCATCCGACGCATGACCGAGCAGCTCGCCGCTGGAACTCGTGCCCGGGGGCGTGCCCACGAAAGGCGTCTTCTGCTGCTCCGGAACCGGCGCGCGCCGACCCATGCGGAACAGGGCATAAGCGGCCAGCATCACGTGCAGCACGGCCAGCAGCGGCAGGAACGCGTCGTTGCCGATCACCTGCATGACTGCAGCAACGACGATCGGCGCAATGAAGGCGCCGGCGCCATTGACGAGTATCAGAGTGCTGCTCGCGCCAAGCCTCGCATCGGCCGGCACGTGATCGTTGACGTGAGCAGAACTCAGCGAATACAGCGTCAGGCTCATGCCACCATACGCCGCCATCATGGCGAAAAACCCGACCCGCGAGATGTCCGCCAGCCACCAGGCACCGCCTGCACCGAGGGCCGCCAGCAGGCAGACGACGATAACGACCTTGCGCCGGTCCAACCGGTCGGAAATACGCCCGATCGGCAACTGGGTCAGGCAGCCCGCGAGAATGGCGACGGCCATGAACAGTGAGACCTCGAACGTCGTGAACCCGTTGCCGTCGGCGTAGATGGAACCCAGCGAGAACAGGCAGCCCGAGACAGCGCCAGACATCGCCACGCCGACCACCCCGAGCGGCGAGCTTCGGAACAGGTCACGCAGGCGCACCCGCGCCGGCGCCGACACCGACCCGCTGAACTCGGGGGCCGAACTCGTCGTCAGTGCCATCGGTATCATCGCGACCGATATCAGTATCGATACCAGGATGAACAGTACGGTGCTGCGCGGATCGGCAAGGTTGAGCAGCAGCTGGCCGAGGCCCAGGCCTGCATAGCAGACCAGCATGTACAGCGACAACAGCAGGCCGCGATGCTCGTTGTCCACGCGGTCGTTCAGCCAGCTCTCCGCCACGATGTAGATGCCTGCAAAGCAGAATCCGAACACGATGCGAACCAGCATCCAGGGCAACGGCGCGACGAAGACACCCTGCAGCAGTATCAGCACCGAAGCGAGCGAGGTAAACGCGGCAAAGACGCGGATGTGGCCGACCGACCGGACCAGGGCGGGCGTCATCAACGACCCGGCCATGTACCCAAGGTAGTACGCCGCCAGCATGACGCCCGCGAGCAGGACGGGAAATCCCTCGAGGCTCGCCCGCAGACCGACCAGCGTTCCCTGCAGGCCGGCGCCAAGCATCAGCAGCGCCATGCCGAGCAAGAGGGTCCAGGTCGAGGCCAGTGCAGTGCGCATGCGCAGTATTCGGCGGGTGCGGCGTCGGTGCTGTCAAGTCAGGCGGTGTTGAGGTCTTGCCCGCTGTGCTCCGCAACTACTTGATCACGCCACGATCATGCCGCAGCTCGGCGAAGGTCCCGCGACGGGGCCAGTTGGTCCCGGATCGAATATTTGCTGGGCACAGCTATTCTGCTGATTGCAATAGGCGACAATGGCCTCCGGTGGCTTGACCGCGTGTCGCAACCTTCCGAGGAGTGCTCGCGCCGATTGCTGCAGCAACCGGATCACCAACCAGGGGTCTCCATGAAGCGACTATTGTCTGCCGTGTCGTTCGCCGCCGCGCTCGTCCTCGCCGTCGCATGCGCGCCCCGGGAATCCAAGACGGCGGAAGCCGTCGCTCCGGCCGTGGCAATCCCCTATGGCGCCAACAAGGATGCCGGCGCGACCTTCGTCCACGATGGCGTGACGCTTTACTACGAGACCTACGGTCAGGGTGAACCGCTGCTGCTGGTGCACGGGAATGGTGGCAGCATCGGCACGCTTGCGGCGCAGATCGACCACTTCAAGTCGAAGTACAGAGTGATCGCGATGGACAGCCGCGACCAGGGTCGGTCCGCCGACAGCCAGGAGCCGATCACCTACGAGAAGATGACAGACGACCTCGCGGCCTTGATCGATCACCTGCAGGTCGGTCCGGTGGATGTGGTGGGCTGGAGCGATGGCGGCATCGAAGGCCTGCTTCTGGGCGTTCGCCATCCCGGCAAAGTTAAGAAAATCGTCTCCATGGCCGCAAACCTCAACCCGGGTCCCGAGGCGTTCGATCCGGAGGTCGATGCGCTGATCAAATCGATGACGGAGCTGCCCGACGAGGTAAAGAACACGTCGGAAGGCCAACGCCAGCTCAAGGTGGTGGGCATGATGCTGAAGGAGCCGAACATTCCGCCCGCCATGCTTGCCGGGGTTACGGCGCCGACGCTTGTGCTGGCGAGCGACAACGACCTCATCCGACTCGAACACATCGTCACGATCTACAGGAGCCTGCCAAACGCGCAGCTGGCGATCTTCCCGAACAGGACGCACCTGATCCCGTACGATGACCCCGAGCAATTCAACGGCACGGTGGACCGTTTTCTCGCGATGCCGTTCAAGAAGATTGACCGTATCCCGCAGACGATGGGATCGTTCGAGAAGATGATGACCGGACTAGCGCACTAACTCCCGCGGCCGAACGTCCGCTGTCGGCGCGGTCAAGCCGTCAAAGCAAGTGAGGCCAGCCGACGCGATTTGGTGGCGGGCTCAACAGGTCGGCGCAACAGTTGCGCCAAGTTTATCCGCAGGGGCCTGGAACCCTAATGTCTTCCGCGGATGTAAACCGGCATCGACGATTGACCAGGTCCTGGTCAAGCTTCAACGCCTGTTCACAGACCGAGGCTATGTGAAAACTCCGCAGGCGTCGTCCACCGCGGTTTTGCGCTGCACTTTTGGAGCCCGTAGATTCATTTCTGAGCGACTTTCTTAGTTGAAATTTGCAGAATCGAACCGACGCGAAATTCGGCCCGCGTTTTCACACGGTCTCGACCCACAACGGAAGTTCGTCGCGCTAAGAAGCGGACGTCTGACGCTGCGCCTAACCGGCGAAGCGCGAACCCCGCTCGCGCCGAGTCCGTGCGGAGACGCTGGTCATGCCTCGCTCCTTCACGAACTTGACCTCTACCCGATATCCGAGCGCCTTTGCGTGCTTTTGCAGAGTCGCAATTGAGGGTGAGTGCTTCAGTGCTCCCGATTCAAGGCGCGCGATTGCGGACTGGGTCGTACCCACTCGTTCCGCCAACTGCGCCTGGGTGAGACCGGCCTCCGTACGCGCCTTCAGCACTTCGTCCAGGAACGCGAATTCCGCTCTCAATGCGTCATACGCCACGCGCACGTCAGGTCGCGCCATTGCTCGAGCCTTGAACCTCTTCAGGGAGCTAGCCATTTTTCAATTCCTTCATTCGCCTACGAGCAAGTTCCAGTTCCCTGGCGGGAGTCTTCTCGGTCTTTTTCACGAACTGATGCAGCACGACAATTTGCCGATCGATGACCGTGCAGTAGAAGACCCGGGCAATACCCTCCGCGGCCTTCAGCACGCTACGATCATGTCACAGGCCGGCGACGGTCCCGCAACGGGGTCAGTTCGTCTCGAATCCAATATTTGCGGAGCACAAGATCCTCGACACCGTGCGGGCCGTCTGCGACGTGAAACCCGTAACCATCGAGACCCACGACCGGGCCCTGGCCATCGTCGAGCGCTACGGCTTCTCCCTCTACGACTCGCTGCTGATCGCGGCGGCGCTGCTCGCCGGCAGCAAGCGGCTGTATTGCGAAGACCTGCAGCACGGCCAGCTCATCGAGCGCCAGTTGCGGATCGTCAATCCGTTCGTCGCGCGCTGAGTCCTGGCCCAGGAACAGAAGCGCAGCTTTAGTCACTGCGCGGGTCGCACAGCAGACAACGCTCTCGGCATTCTTTGCCACGGACAACCATCCGATGCGTCGCAGTGCGACGCGAGCCGCAGAGCGGCGTCCGCCCGAACTCCCCGGCCGAACTTCTCCATGGCGTGCGATCCCGCGTTATTCCACGATCTGCCCATCTCGCTCGTGTAGCACGTCATCGACGACGGCCTCCACCAGGATCCGAAGGAGACCCTCCATCGCTTCTGCCTTGCGTCGCTCCGCCTCGACGTCGCGCTCCCGGCGCAGGAACCGCTCGTACGTGTCGTCCGGATACTTCGCGCGCAACTGCGCCGCGAGATCGTCGATATCCTTCGCCTCGATAACGCCAGACTCGTCCTGAAGCTGCAGCACGTGCTCGTCCGGCAGACGCGCTTCGCTCTTCTTCGCCGTGAGGTGAATTCGCTGCATGGCGCCTAGCGCGAGTATTCGCACAGACCCGTCCCACCGATCGCGGAGCTCGACCCAATAGCAGTAGATACGCTGCCTCTCGGACAGGCTCATTTCGCTCCCCTTTCCCGGTCTCGATTCCCCACCCCTGCCGACCTTCGAGCCCCGGAGCCGGAACGCAGCTTTAGTCGCTGCGCGGATCGCATAGCAAACAGCTGTCTGCGAATTCTCGGCCACGGACAACCCGCGACGTTCCGCTGTCCCTGCTTCACTGCGGACCGGCCAGCACGTCAGTGTGCCGGCGTTCGCGCCGGCCACCTGACTTCTAGTCGGCTGGCGACCGCCGCCTTGCCACTCAGTCGTCGACGCCCTTGGTGCAGGTTGCGCCGATCCAGCGGCCGCTCATGTCGATGTGCACTTTACCGTCGCCCCGCAGCATGTCGATGCTGCCCGTGTAGCGCTCGCTTGAGGTCGCATCGAACTTGAAGTGCGATTTGGACGGCTCGGGCCCCGTGCAGATCTCTTCCATCTCGAGGTGCCGCGCGTCCTGCGTAATCACCTTGCGCTTGCAGTTTGGCTCGTCGCTGCGCATCAGCTGGCCACGGTCGAGGTCCTGCCGGGTCACGCAGCTGCGGCTGATGTGCGGCTTGCCCTGGCCCGCCTGCGCGCGCATCGACGCCTCAATCCGGGCGCGCTGCGCAGGCTCCATGTTGGCCAGCGCCTCCTTCGGAATCGGCATGCCCGACATCGCGGTGCTGAGCGTCATTTCCCAGGTGCCGGTCTTGATGTCCAAGGTGGCAGCCTGGCTGACGAGCGGCAATGCAGTGAGGACCAGGGCCGTAAACACTCTCTTCATGACGGTCTCCTTAGTTGAGTCGGGTCGTACTTCGGCGCACGGCCACCGCCATCATGGCGATGAGGATGAAGGCGACCGGCACGATGAATTCGATCTGCAGAGCGAAGCTGGTCAACAATGCAGCGATCGCGTTCGGCTGCAACTCGTCCAACGAGACGGTGTCTCGATGACCAGTCGGGTCGACAAACATGCACCGCGGCGGTGATGTCGTGCTGCTGCTCCTGCCGACCCTAGGATAGTCGATGCCTTCGTATCGCAGTCCACCATGTTGAGCCGCATATTGCTCGCACAACGGAGCGGCATAGCGATGCTCGACCAGCAGCGCCAGCCCGATCGCCACACCGGACGCCAGCGCGCCGACGATCAGGACGTTGCGAAAGCCGGACCACCATGAACGTGCCCGCGCGACGACCTGCGGCGCCTGCCGCTGAATCTCGTCCCGCGCGTAGCTGCTCGCCAGCGCCCGGATCTGCTCGGAGGATTGCCCGCTCGCCTGGGCCTGCTCGAGCCGCGTCTTCATTCCTGCCAGGAACGCTTCGCGTGATTCGTTCGCAGATGGGTCGTCTTCCGGCGTTGAACTCATGGCAATCCTCATCGGCGTTGCGTGCATTCAAGGCCGGATGCAGGCGAGACCTGCCTTGCCGGGGTATCGGTCATGGCGCCAGTCGCCCCGATCTGCAGGCACTGGGCGACCGAACACCAATCAATCGTCGGGAGTCTACGCCCCTTCGCTCCCTTCCCCTCCAACCCACCCGGAACCGCGGAGCCGAAGCGCAGCTTCAGTCGCTGCGCGAGCCGCAAACGCGACGTCGGACTGGCGTCGTCACGTATTCTCCTCACTGCAAAACGAATCCGAGGCGGCGCAGTGCGACGCGAGGCCGCTGTGCGGCCGTCCGCCCGTTCGCGCTCGCGCGGACCCTTCTACCGCGCCCGTGTCGGGCCCGCGATGCCGAGTTGATCGACGAGGAACGTGTACAGGTCCGTCTCCAACTCGATTTGCGTCGACAGCGCCGAGCCGATCCCATGTCCTGCCTCCGCGTCGGTTCGCAGCAGAATCGGATGGCCCGACGTGCTGGCCGCCTGCAGGCGCGCCGCCATCTTGCGCGACTCGTACGGTGCAACCCGGCCATCGTTATCCCCCGTCGTGAGCAACACGGCCGGGTACTGCGCACCGTCCTTGACGTGCTGCAATGGTGAATAGTCGAGCAGCGCCTTGAACTGGGCCGGGTCCTTCGTGCTGCCAAACTCAGTGACGTTGAACTCGCCGTTGGGCTGCGTTTCCCAACGCAGCGAATCGTAGATGCCCACTTCGCTGACCACGGCGCGCATCGCCTCTGGGTGTTGCGTCAAGGCCGCGCCCATCGTCAACCCGCCGTTGCTTCCACCCATGATGGCGAGCCGGTCGGGACTGGTGAACTTCAGATCGACGAGAAGCTGCATGCAGGCCGCAAAGTCGTCGAAGACGTTCTGCTTGCGCGTCAGCATGCCGGCCGCGTGCCACGCTTCCCCGTATTCGCCGCCGCCCCGGATGCCGGCCAGCGCGTACACCCCGCCGTAGTCCAGCCAGAGTCGGTTCAAGGCGCTGTGGTACGGGACCATGCTGATGCCGTAGCCCCCGTATCCGTACAGGATCGTCGGATGAGTGCCATCGAGCTTGAGGTTCTTCGCGTGCAGGATCAGCAGGGGAACGCGGGTACCGTCCTTCGACTCGGCGAATGCGCGTTCGACAATCGCATCGTCGAAATTGAAGGGCGGCTTGCCGTTGAGTGCCGTTTCGGCGAGGCGATTCGCCCGCGCGTCATAACGATAGCGCGTGGCCGGCGTGACCAAGCTCATCCCTCGCACCAGCACGTCATCACCCTCGAGCACGGCGCTGACGGTGGTGTCCGACAGCGGTTCGGCCGGCAGAGCGCCGAGCGGCGCCCCGCGCAGGTCGAACATCCTGACCTGTGACGGCCCACCGTCGCGGTATTGCACATAGAGGCGGGACCGTGCGACCGTCATGCCGTCGGCCGACGTCGAAGCTTCCGGCACGACGACGCGCGCGCGCTCGAGCCGCGCGTCAACCATGGGAATCGCGACGATGCGCCCGAGTGGCGCGTCCTTCACCGAGCGCGCGTAGAGGTTGCCGTCCTGCCCGATCACCATCTGCTTGATGCCGTCGGTGAAGTCGGCGACCTTTGTCCACGGTCCCCCAGACCGCTTGAGGTAATAGGCGATCTCGCCGCCATCGCCGTTGTTCACCTGCGCGAGCAGGTCGCGGCCGTCGCGACTTCCTGCCAGTGCAATCTCGGCGATCCGCGGGAACTCTCGCCCGATCACGTATTCGTCGGCCGTGGCAGGCGTGCCCAGCCGGTGGAACCACACCGTCTGGTAGAACTGCCGATCCGCGTCGGGTCGCTCACTCGGGCTCGGATAGCGCGTGTAGAAGAAAGCGCTGCTGTCCGCTGTCCATTCGATGCTGCCGCCCGCCGTGGGGTACATCACGCGCGGCACGATGTCGGCCAGGCGTTTACCGGTCGCCACTTCGTAGACATAGCCTGTCCCGTCTTCGCTGCCGTCCTTTGACAGCGACAGTGCGACGTATCTGCCATCGTAGGAAGGTGTGTAGAAATCGATCGTCGTACGGCCCGTCGGGTCGAGGACTGCGGGGTCGAGCACGACACGCTCCTGACCCACGTCGAGCGTGGCCGGAATGACCACGAGCGCCGGTTGATTTTTCGGCGGCGCGAACTTCAGTGCAAATACAACACCACCTCGGTACGTGAGGCTGAAGCGCGAGAGGGTGGTCGCACTGAGCAACTCGTGAACGCGCCACGCGATTTCCTTGCGCTGAGGCACGCCGTCCAGGAATTTTCGTGTCAGCGCGTTTTCCTCACGCACCCACGCCTTGACCTGCGGTGAAGAGTCGTCCTCCAGCCAGCGGTAATCGTCGACGACCTGGACGCCATGGAACGTCTCGGCGACCGGGATCCTGGCCACCGCAGGATAGCGTGGGGCGCCGTCTGCGGCCGCCGCCAGTGCTGCCAACGTGAGTGCCGCTATCGCTGCAATGCTTGCGAGTGGGTGCATGGGCATCGTCGTCCGGCAGGTGGTACGAGCGATGCTACACCGACCTCGCCTTCGGGGGCTTTCATTGAGCATCCCCGCCGCGCTTTCCCTGCGCTGTCGTCTGTCTTACCTCTTCTTGTCCTTCCACTCTTGCCGACCCTTCGGAGTCGAGGCGTCATTCGACCCGCGATACCGCTCCACCGCCCACACCCGGCTTCTGGCTTTGGAGAAACGGCGTCAGCAGGTCCATGGGCAGCGGAAAGACGATGGTCGTATTCTTGTCGGCGCCGATGACCGTCAGCGTTTCAAGGTAACGCAACTGGATGGCCTGCGGTTCCTGCGCGAGGATCTTCGCCGCCTGGAACAGCTTTTCGGCGGCCTGCAGCTCGCCCTCGGCGTGGATCACCTTGGCGCGCCGCTCGCGTTCCGCCTCAGCTTGGCGCGCAATCGCGCGGATCATCGATTCGGTCAGGTCGACCTGCTTGATCTCGACATTGGCGACCTTGATCCCCCACGAGTCGGTCTGCGCATCAAGCGCCTGCTGGATGTCCGCGTTCAGCTTTTCGCGCTCGGCGAGCATATCGTCCAACTGGTGCTTGCCCAGCACCGAGCGCAACATGGTCTGCGCGAGTTGACTGGTGGCGTTCAGATAATCGACGACCTGGATGATTGACGTCACTCCGATTTTTCGTAGTCATTTAGAACTGGAGTAGCGATCGACCAGCACAGCCAACACTACCTGTCGCCGCACTATTGCTTCTCGCAGGGCACGCCGTCTCCACCGCCGTCCATCTTCGCTCCGGGGCAGTTGGCGAGGAAGAACTCCGCCTCCTCGCAGGAGGTCATCTGCGAGCAGTACACGCGCCCGTCGCACTGATACGTACTGCGCGTGTCCGAGGCGGCCTCCTGGTCGAGCAACTGCGCGGTCACGGACGAATCGCTGTCGTCGAGGAGTTCCTCGTCCCCGTGGCGCGTTTGATATGCGCCCCAGGCCTGCCAGGCGATCACTCCGATCACAGCGGCGATGAGCAGCTTTCGCATTGTGTGCTTCCTCTAAGCGCGTGCGCTCGTCGGTCACCCCACGAATCGCGGACCTGGACCGCGGACCCAACGTATTCAATCCCGCTGATCTTCCGGCGCCTGCCTCTCGACTTGCACTTCACTCCGCTGCTCGTCGCCTTCAAAAAGTGGCAGTTCCTCCGTCCGCCCCGGCCTGGCTCTGGGAACGCGCTCTTGCTGCCTCGATATCAGATACCACCATTCCTCCGCACCATCATCCCGTTCGGTACGCCTTGCCCCTATTTCGTGCAGGAACTGCCGGATCGCCTCGTCCGAATACCCGCCCACCGACTTCTTGAGCGCCTCAAACGAGCGCTCCACATAGCGCCTGTGATTGAGCATCTCGGCGAGGATCGCCTTCACCATGTCGGCACTCTTGTTTTTCAGGGTGAACATTTCCCTGTCGTGCGCAAACTGCCGGCTCTGCTGGATCCAGTTGACCAACCCGGTAATGCCAGCTCCAACAACGACGCCGATCAATGCCCACATCGCGTCTGCCATGACGTTACTCCTTGCATCAGGAAGTCCGGGTCGATTGCTTAGTCACCCGACGGCCCCCGCTTCTAAGTGGCGGAACGCCCAAGTGACTGGGGCCTTGCCATGCAAAGACCGTCGAAGCACCTTACCCCAGTCTTAAGTACGTATGAAAACTCGGAGTGACGTCACGGGTCAACGACTTGGGCGCATCGAGACCGAGCGAGGACCGAACGGGTTGGTCTTTTTGGGGCCCGGCTAGGCTGGAGAACTGGGAATCTGGCGAACCTGAGAACGTCGCGTCAGCGCAGTTGATCCGAGAACGAACCGCCTTCGCTCCCCAACGGCTTATGCCTTGATCGCTTTCGAGACCTACTCGCGCGCGGTTTGGATTACCTCACATTACGAATTCGCGACCCACACGTGGCGGAGGATCATGGCGCGGTCCCGTGGTCGATAGCGAGGATTTCGTCGAGCCGGCGGTGGAGTTCCGACAAATTATCGTTCCACGGCGCCAGCGCATCGCGGACAAACCCGTCAAAACTGTCGGCGTTCTCGCTGAGATTGTTGAGGAAGCGCTGGTTTTCGCGCATCCCTTCAGCGTCGCAGATTGCCTGCGACCAGACTTCGCCGCGGTCGTCGTCGAAATAGGACCGGACCTTGATCAGCGCCGGGTACTTGTCCGGCAGCGTGTGCTGTTCCCGCGTTCCCCAGCTGCGCCAGTATGAAAGCACCTCCAGCGATTGCTGAAAGCTCGCGAGCGCGCGCTTCAGCTCCCGGTCGCGAACAATGTTGAGCCTCCCTGAACTCAAAAGCTCGTCGAACGACGGAATGGCGGGCGCCGTCAGCGAGTAGTCATGGCTGAATGCGAGGGAGACGCACTCCTCGTCGCTCAGGTCTTTGCGCTCTCTCTCGCCGAAGATCACCGCCATCCCCTCGATGATCGCTTTGCTCTGCGTAAAGCGGCGCTCGCGGAGTCGGGCGCTCTTGGCTTCGGCCTCAACGACGTCGTCGTGCAGGCGCTGCATGAAAACGCGTTCATCGGCTCTCGCCTGCCGCGCGGCGTTCCAGTTCGCGACCTGCAAGCCGATAAAAACGCCGGCGACGACGATGACGAAGTCGAGCGCAATCGCGGTCCATTCCTGCTTTCTGAAATGGGCGACGACGCGGCGCAGGATCATGGCCGCGCGTCCGGCGATAGTGCGCGTTCAAGTCGGTTAGCTCGGTTGATCAGGTCGCGCATCTGGACATCGAGTTCGTTGATGCGGCGTCGCAGTGCCGCGGGCATCGCCGGCTCGGCCCGGAGCGCCTCCGCAGCCTTCAGGACGGCTGCATCTGCAAGCCCAAGGACACAACGGTAATCAAGCGCAATGATGTCTGTTGACTGGACGTCCCCGCAGTGCTCGCGCGCAGCCCGGTGCGCATCGGGCGGCATCGTTCCGCGAAACAGGCTTCGATAGTCGGATTGCCGTCCGTCGGCGGCGGCAGCCTCGATGTAATTGAATCCGAAATGCTGAATCGCTGTCTGGCGTAAGGCGGCGTCAGTGATGAGATTGATGCGCGCGGTTGAGACAAGCTCCTCGAATGTCGAGCGATTGACGGGCACCAGGGCGACCTGGCTTGCACGGTAGGCGCTGATGAGGAGATCTTCATCGGAAAGCGGCGCGCCACCTTCAAGCGATTCAAGCACGCGCTCGGCATTCGCGCGTACAGACTCGTAGTAGCCGGCGACACCGCGATAAAGCGCGGCATCGGCGTGAAGATCGGCTTCAAGCGCGCGGGTGAAAACGGCAGATTGTGCCCGTTCAAGACGCGCCGCGTTCCAATTGCCCAGCTGGATGCCCAGGAAGACACCGAGCACGACAATCAGGAAGTCGATTGAAATAGCCGTCCATTCTTGTTTGCGCAGATGCGTGATGATGCGGCGAAGGATCATCGGCTCTCTCCCTCTAGCTGACCCGCGATCCGTGCTTCAAGCGCGCTGGTCGCCTCCAGCAAGCGCCGCGCCGTGGATTCGTTCAACGCGGCGACGTGAGCACGCCACGTCAATTGCGTCACAACAGGCGCCCAAGACGGCGCATTGGGTGCATTCGCAAGCAAGGCGCTTTGAGACTGAAACAGCGGCCCCGCATAAATCTCATCGCGAAACGCACCGGTCACGCGCCCGGGTTCAGGGGCGCGCATCCCCATCAGCTGATCGTCCCACGGGCGCGCCGGAAGCCCCAAGTCCCGCATGAACGGGAGAAACGCCTCGTCAACGTAGGACGCGTTATTCTTGTCGATGATCGCCTCAAGCCGGCGCGTGTAGAAGAAATACGAGATCATGTCGGCGCGCAGCACCGGGTCAGAAATGATTTCGAGATTGCCGGAGCTTTGAAGGTCAACGAACGTCGGGCTTTCCGTTCTCAATGTGCGGCGCGTGGTGAGGTGCGACAGTCCCATACCGATCCTGCGGCTGCGATCGGAGGTTCTGTCGTGCTGGATCAGATTGAAGACAGCGCCAGCAAGCCGTCCCTGAAATTGCTCGAACTCAATCTGATCGCGCACTTCACCTTCAATGCGCTGCAAGTCCCCCTGCAGCTGCGAGAGATACGCCGACTCCGCCCTGCGATCGGCCGTTGCCTCATTCCAATTGCTGACTTGAAGACCGAGAAACACGCCGACCACGACGATGACAAAATCGATCCCGATCGCTGTCCATTCCTGCTTGCGCAGGTGCGCGTTGATGCGGCGCAGAATCATGGGGTGGGCATTTCAAGTTGCGCCTGAACTCCAAGCCTGGCGGCGAGAACAGCTTCGAGCGCGACCAGTTGTTCTTCACGACGCTCATAGATCGCAAGAACACTGGCATTGCGCCCGCTATTGTCGACATAGTCGTTCAGGAAACTCGCGCTTGCACGCATCGCATCTACGTTGCAGTTGACCACCCATCGGAATCCCTCCCCGCTGAGAAACGTCCAACGCCCCTCATAGCCTTCTTCCGTTGGCGCGCGAGTAATGGTTATCTGTTCTGGGTGACGACTGTAGAGTCTAAAAAGCTCGTTTGTAGCATCAAAATAAATGCCACGCTGGCGTTCGCGGAACAAGATGTACGCGCGCAAGCGTTCTTTCACCTCCTGGTCCTCAATGAGGTTGAACTGGCCGGTGGCGAGCATTTCATCGAGGACCGGCAACTCATCGGTTGGCCTACGGTAAACGTGGGATCCGGCAATCCATTCGCACTCCCGGACGGTTAGCGGGCGTGCAGCCTCCTGAGAAAACAGGACGGGGTTAGCAGTCACAGAAGGCGCCACGCGTTCCCGGTGCACGCGCAACTCCTCGCGCGTTATTGCGAAGAGCTCCCGCGTTTCGATGTGAAGTCGCTCCAATAAGGCGTGTTCGACTCCGCGATCCCTGCGCGCATCGTTCCAGTCCGCGACCTGCGTCGCTACGAAGACACCGATGACAACGATCAGGAAATCGATCGCGATGGCCATCCATTCCTGCTTGCGCAGGTGCGTGATGATTCGGCGAAGGATCATCTCTTGTCATCCACGCGGTCGATGAGAGACTGAGCGCGTCCGAGATCAACGCCGGCCAGTTCTACGGCCATCCGCTGGGTATCGGCCCAGTAACGCAGCGCGTCCATGATCTCCTGATCCGCCGCGAGCTGTCGGATAATTTCGGCAATACCAGTGACGCCTTCGGGAGGCGGGCAGTCGATGAACGTCGTGACGCCAGCCGACTGTTGATAGCATGCTTGCCAGTAATAGCGCATGATGTCCGAGCGCATGCGGCCTCGCACCATTTCGCGATACTCAGGTAACAATTGGTAAGGGCCGAGACCACCCCGGCGCGCCGCAACGAGGACATAGTAGTCCGCCAGCGCGCTTCGGAGGTCGGCATCGGGAATAAGTCTAAGCTCGCCGGCGCTGAGCAGTTCGGAATACGTCGTGTCAACGAAGGAGAGCTGAAAGGACTGGCTGGCATGAAGGAAGGCCCGCAGGATTTCCCAGTCAGTTGCGCCACCGCGCGCACCAGTCTCGGCGTAGCTGATCGCCACGTAGCCCTCGTTGGCGCCCACCTGCCATAGGCCCCTGTGCCGTTCCAGCTGGGTCATGTCCGAGACCAACTCGGCGCGTATGCGTGACAGATATTCCCGCGAACGCTCTGCGTCGGCGCGCGCCGCGTTCCAGTTGTTGACCTGTAAACCGAGAAAAACGCCAAGGACGACGATCATGGTTTCGACGAAAACCGTGAACCAGTCCTGCCGGCGGAAGGCTTCTGCGGTGCGGCGGTGGATCATCTGGCCTTCTCCGCGTCGATCATCTCGAGGGTCGCAGCCGCTTGCGCATCCATGGCGGCCATCTGACTGAGATGGACGGTACTGACAAGTTAACGGCATCGGCCGAGCAGGAGTCTTTCGTCATACTCAAGTCGCAACCGTCTGGTTCCAACGTTCGAACGCACGTGCCCGACGGAGCCGGTAGAACGCTGCCGACACCAGCTGGCGCTCGTGAATGGTCGCCGGCATCAGTTCTCGACGGGCAACACCGTAGCTGCGCAATTTGTCGGTCGCGATCTTCCAGGGACTCTTGCCGTGAGACCTGAGCCGCCGCCGGAAGAATCGTTTCGCCGTCTCGGCGTCTCGTCGCGTCTGTAGGTACACATCAATGACGTCGCCGTCCTGATCCACCGCTCGCCAGAGGTAGTAACGCTGGTGCTGTCAGCTTAACTCTAAGCATTCTCCGTTGCGGGGCAGAATTGCCCCTCGAACGGAGGAATGCCCATGCAGCCGGTCTGCTTCAGGCGCCACAGGTTTCCGCCGGACGTCATCCGTGTTAACCGGCGTCGAGGATTGACCAGCGTCCAATGTTGACCATGCAAAAAAAGGCCAAGCTCACGATGCTCATCGAGAAGTGTCTCTTGAACCCTGGTCCGTCTTCGACGCTGGTTGGGCCACAAGTGGTCAAACTTCAACGCCTGTTCACATGTTAGTACCCTACCCGGTTTCAATAGATCTTCGGAATCCAGCCCTGGCTCGACTTTTTCGGGCGTTTGTAGCCGGTGTCGGGCTGGCGCGGGGGGAGGTCGAGTTCGACCGGACTCAGGTCCTTGTAGGGGACCTGACCGAGCAAGTGGGCGATGCAGTTCAGGCGCGCGCGCTTCTTGTTGTCGGCGTCAACGATGTGCCACGGGGTCGCCTTGCGGTCCGTGTGCTCGAGCATCACGTCCTTGGCGCGTGAGTACTCGACCCAGTACTTGCGCGCCTC